>JAIUNH010000249.1 GCA_020161965.1 Pseudomonadota bacterium | reverse complement strand
AGATGCCGACCGCCACGTAAAGATCCGGCGCCACGACCTTGCCGGTCTGGCCGACTTGGTAATCGTTGGGCGCGTAGCCCGCGTCGACGGCGGCGCGCGAAGCGCCGACGGCAGCACCCAGTTTGTCGGCCAAGGGCTCGATATAGGTCTTGAAGTTGTCGCCCGAGGCGAGACCGCGCCCGCCCGACACGACGATGCGCGCGGCGGTGAGTTCCGGGCGTTCCGACTTCGTCAATTCGGCGCCGACGAATTTCGACAGCCCCGAATCGCCCGCACCCGACACAGCTTCGATCGCGGCCGAACCGCCTTCGGCGGCGGCGGCGGGGAACGCCGTGGTGCGCACGGTCAGCACCTTCACCGCATCCTTCGAACGCACGGTGGCGAGCGCGTTGCCCGCATAGATCGGGCGCACGAAGGTGTTCGCATCGACCACACCAACGATGTCGGAGATCTGTGCGACGTCCAGCAACGCGGCGACGCGCGGCAGCGTGTTCTTGCCCTGCGCGGTCGCGGCCGAGACCACATGGGTGCGGCCGGCGGCGAGCTTGACGATCAACGGTGCAAGGTTTTCGGCAAGACCGTTGGCGAGCGAGGCATCGTCGGCCTGCAACACCTTGGCGACACCGGCGATTTTTGCGGCAGCAGCCGCAGCGGCGGCCGTGCCCGTACCGGCGACGAGGATATCGACCGGACCGCCCAGCTTCGAAGCGGCAGCAACGGCGTGCAGCGTGGCGGGCTTCAAGCCCGACGCGTCGTGATCGGCAAGAACGAGGATCGACATATCAGATCACCTTCGCTTCGGACTGCAGCTTCGCGACAAGCGTCGCGACATCCGGCACCTTGATGCCGGCCGAACGCTTGGCGGGCTCTTCGACCGACAGCGTTTCCAAGCGAGGGCTGACGTCCACGCCCAGCGCATCCGGCGTCAAATTGTCGATCGGCTTTTTCTTCGCCTTCATGATGTTCGGCAAGCTCGCGTAACGCGGCTCGTTCAAACGCAGATCGGTCGTGACGATCGCGGGCAGCTTGACGGCGATGGTTTCCAAACCGCCGTCGACTTCGCGCGTCACGGTCATGTTGTCGCCCTCGATCGTCAGCTTCGACGCGAAGGTCGCTTGCGGCCAGCCCAGCAACGCCGCCAGCATCTGGCCGGTCTGGTTGCTGTCGTCGTCGATCGCCTGCTTGCCGAGAATGACGAGCTTGGGCTGCTCCTTGTCGACCACGGCTTTCATCAGCTTGGCGACGGCGAGCGGCTGCAGTTCCGCATCCGACTGCACCAGCACGCCGCGATCGGCCCCCATCGCCAGCGCGGTGCGCAGCGTTTCCTGGGCTTGGGTCGGGCCCATCGACACGGCGACGATTTCCGTCGCCACGCCTTTTTCCTTCAGGCGGACCGCTTCTTCGACCCCGATCTCGTCGAACGGGTTCATCGACATTTTGACGTTGGCGAGCTCGACGCCCGTCTTGTCGGCCTTCACACGGATCTTGACGTTGTAATCGACGACCCGCTTGACCGCGACCAGCACTTTCATTCCAGCGATTTCCCCGGATATTGCGAGAGGGTGCGCGACACTAGACCCCCAAGGTGCTGGGGTCAACGGAGCACGACCGCACCGCAATACGGGTGCAAGTCGCTTTTATTGTTGATCTTTTGTCGTATCGATCGCGACGAAAGCGGGCGCCAAGCGCGCCGGTGCGCTCCAGGCCAGCTTGTCGAAGGCGCCGCAGCGCCGGCAGATCGCGTGCCACTCGGCATGCGGATGGCCGCAGGAATCGCAGGTCCATGCCGGATCGCCGGGCGCATCGGCCGCGCGCGCGAGCCAGGATCTCGCCACGGAAGCGTCGCCGCCGGATTCTTCTTCGATCCGCGCCATCAAGCGGCACAGGCTGGCGCGGGGCTCACCGCCCTCGGCATCGATCGCGGCTTGGGCGTGGCGCTTGGCCTCGCCCCAGAGTTCGGCGGCGAGCGACGCCTCGGCCAAAGCCGTATGCGAATAGGCATGCGCGGGGTTGAGCTTCGCCAGACGCTCCACCTGCTTGATCCATTGCAGCGCGTCGGGGGCGGGCCGCGCCTTGCGATAGGCGTCGAGCAATGCCGGATGGGGGTGCCGCGTCCATTCCTTTTCGACGAGCGACGACGCGGCACGTGCGCGCGCATCCTTGGCATAGAGGGTCGCCAGCGTCGCCGCGATTTCCGGCCGGTCGGGGGCGAGCTTGAACGCGCGCTCCGCCGCGCGGATCGCTTCGCGGCGATCGCCCTTGGCTTCGTGCCCGCGGACCGCTTCGTGCAGTGCTGCCGCACGCTTCCGGTCGGCGTCGGGGGCGGGCAGCATTTGCTGGCGGCGCGCGGCGTCGATCGTCAGCGCCGCATCGTCCCAGCGCGCGGCCTTGGTTTCGAGATCGATCAACGCGCCCGAAACCCAGGTCGCATCGGGCCGCAATTCGCGCGCCCGGCGCGCGAGGCCCAAAGCTTCATCGTCGCGACCTTCGCGCATCGCAATGGCGACGAGACCGCGCAACGCGGCGAATTCGGTTTCCGGTGCGGCGCGCATCGCCTCCAAATGTTTGCGCGCGGCCGTTTCGTCGCCCGCCAATTGCGCCGCTTGCGCGGACAGCAATAGCGACGCGGGCGGTGCGCCCAGTAAGCGATCGGCCAAAGCCGCTTCGCGCATCGCCGAACGCGGATCGCCCGCCGCGACCGCGACCAGCCCGCGCGTCAACGCCGCATAACCATGACGCTCACGACGGGCGTGGCGCCACATTTTGATGCGCGTCGGCGTGCCTGTGATCCAACGCCAAATGCGATCGATCACGATGAGCACGAAACCGGCAATCGCCACGAGAATGGCGAGCGCGCCGAAAGACGAATCAAAACGCCAGCCCGCGAATTCCAGCGAGGCGCTGCCGGGCGTCGCCCCCAGCCACACGGCAGCGAGCATCGCGCCGAGGGCGAGAACGAGGATGATAAGAACGCGGCGCATAGGCCCGTTACCCGCCCGACGCGAGGCGTTGCAACACCGCTTCGATCGCGAGGCGCGCACGCGCGGCTTCCATCCATTCCGCCGCCGGGGCGAGCCAAGCCGGACCGGCGGGATCGAGGGCGGCCAACGCGCCCGGCAAATCTTCGACCGCCAAACGCGCTTCGGCGCGCGCCACGCGGGCCGTGGCGGAATCGCCATCGACTTCGCCGACGCGGCGGATGGACAGGAATTTCTGCACGCGCTCCAACGCTTCGGCCAGGATCGGCGTGTCCGATGCGGCTTCCACACGCGCGGCGGCGACCACCGCATTGGCGATGGCGGGGAAGCGACGCGCGAGTGCGGCGCGCGTTTCCACGCCGCTCGCGCGCGCGTCGAGCTGTTGCAGCAACGATGCGGCACTTTCGGGCGCCAAGCCGCGCACCACCGTCAATTCCGACGCGAAGCCACGCCCGGCGAGAGCGGCGTCGCGCAACTGGCCGACCGCGAGCAGGAATTCCGCGCGCTTCACATCGGCACGATCGCGCTCGCCGCCTTCGCGGATCGTCTGCGCTTCCGAGCGGATCGTCGCCAGCGTTTGCGCGAGCTCGCGATTCTCCTGCGTCAGCCGCGCAATCGTGTCGGCCAGAGCGGGATCGGCGGCGGGACGCTGTTCGAGCGACGCGAGGCGTTGTTCGAGCGGCGAAAGATCGACCGGTGCGGCGGCGGGCGCCGCCATAACGACGGGCGCGGGCGCGGGTTTGTTTTCCAGTGCGGTCAAACGCCGGTCGATCGCCGCCAAGCGCAGATCGATCGCGCGCAACGCCGTCGCGGATTCCGACGGCATCATATGCGTCTGCCAATAGGTGAAGGCGAACGCGCCGGCCACGCCCACGACCAGCGCCACGGCGATGGCGCCGATGGCAGGACGTTTGGCGGCGGGCTTGGGCTCGGGCATTTGCGTCTCGATCTTGAAGGCTTCGGGCTTGGGGGCGTCATGCGGCATTTCGGCCGCCAGCACGTCGATGACTTCCAGCAGCGCCGCCTCGGCCGGCTGGGAAGCCGCGCGTTCGGATTTCCAGTGTGCGCCTTCGACCCGGGCGGCGTCGAGGGCGGCTTGCGACAAACCCACGGCTGAGATGTTCTTCAGCGAATCCAACAAATCGGCTTTGCGGACGAGCTGCACGAAGGTCGCGGCGGTGCGTGGGGAAAAGAACGTGACGGCGTCGAGCGTGCCGGATTTCAGCGCCTCGGCCGCCGCGTCGGGCAAATCGCGCGCGGTGTCCTGGCGATAGAGCTGCACGCGGCGCACATCGTAGCGGTCGCCGCCCAAATCGCCGGCGAGATCGCCCGCGACGGCCGACCCGCTGACATGCAGCAAGGCGCCTTCGCTGGGGGCGAGATTCATCCGCACGAGATTGGCGAGTGCGACGACATCGCCGCCCGCCGAATGCACATCGCGGAAACCCATATCGCGCGCGGCCTGCGCGGTCGCGTCGCCCACGCAATAAGCGGGCACGCCACGCGCGGTCGAGACGCGCGCAAAGCTGCGCACGCCGTTGATCGACGTGAACAGCAGCGCCTGCACGCCGTCGAGATCGACGCTGGCCGTTTCGTCCGGCACGATATCGAGCAGCGGCGCTTGAACCGCATCATGGCCGCGCATGGCCAGCGTCAGCGCGAAGACTTCGCTTTCGCTGCGCGGGCGCGTGACCAGGATGGTAAGGCGGCGTTTCTCGGTCATACGGCGAAATACCCCGGCCCCGCGCGGCGCTTCAATTCTTCGCCCGCGTCTTGGCCCAACTTTTCGGCGTCGGCCACGCTGCCTTCGCGGAACGTCGTCAGCAAACCCGTGCCATCGGGGCGCACGACCAGACCGTCGAGCCGCAAGCCGCCTTTGCCGTCGAGAATCGCCAAGGCCCCGATCGGCGTACGGCAAGAACCGTCAAGGCGTTCCAGCAGGCCGCGTTCGGCCCGCACGGCGATATGCGTATCGGCGTGATCGATCGCCGCGAGGCATTCCCGCGTGCGGGCATCGTCCAAGCGGCATTCGATGCCGATGGCACCTTGCGCGACGGCAGGCAGCATTTCCGTCGGCTCCAGAATCGCCGACGCGACGCTGGCCTTGCCCAAGCGCTTCAAGCCCGCGAGCGCCAGGAACGTGGCGTCGGCCACGCCGTTCTTGAGCTTCTCGAGCCGCGTATCGACATTGCCGCGGAATTCGACGATGCGGATATCCGGGCGTTTCACCCGCAGCTGCGCCGCCCGGCGCAACGACGATGTGCCGACGACGCAGCCCTGCGGCAAAGTCGCGAGCGTCTTGGTGCTTTCGCGCGCGATCAGCGCGTCACGCGGGTCTTCGCGTTGCAGGATCGCGACGATGCCGAGCCCTTCGGGCAAAGTGGTCGGCATATCCTTCATCGAATGGACGGCGAGATCGATTTCGCGCGCGAGCAGCCCTTCCTCGAGTTCCTTCGTGAACAGGCCTTTGCCGCCCGCTTCCGAAAGATTGCGGTCCTGAATACGGTCGCCGGTCGTTTTGTAGATGCGAATCTCGACCGCGATCGCCGGAAACGCTTCCGTCAAAAGGCGCTTGGCCTCATGCGCTTGCCACAGGGCCAACGGCGATCCGCGCGTGCCGATTCGCAAAGTTTCCGTCATACGTCCCCAGCCTTGCTTTCATTCTTTATCGCAAGGGACCGGTCGGCTACACAAGCGCCATGACTTTGGTCCTGGGTATCGAGACAAGCTGCGACGAAACGGCCGCCGCCCTGGTCGATTCGTCCAAGAAGCTGCGTGCGCAAAAATTGGCGAGCCAGATCCGCGCCCACGCGCCCTATGGCGGGATCGTGCCGGAAGTGGCCGCCCGCGCGCATTTGGCCGTTCTGGAAGATTTGGTGCGCGACGCGCTGGTCGAGGCGAAGGCCGATTGGAACGATATCGACGCCATCGCCGCGACCACCGGCCCCGGTCTGATCGGCGGCGTGATCGTCGGCGCCACCTTCGCCAAAGCCGCCGCGTTGGCGCGCGGGCTTCCTTTTGTGGCTGTGAACCATCTCGAAGGCCATGCGCTGTCGCCGCGTCTCACCGATCCCGATCTGGCGTTTCCGTACCTGTTGCTGCTGGTCTCGGGCGGGC
>JAIUNH010000248.1 GCA_020161965.1 Pseudomonadota bacterium | reverse complement strand
CCCCGCGCGGCGTGCCGCAGATCGAGTTGACGTTCGATATCGACGCCAACGGCATTGTTCAGGTTTCGGCCAAGGACAAGGGCACCGGCAAGGAGCAGCAGATCCGCATCCAAGCCTCGGGCGGCCTGTCCGACTCCGAAATCCAGAAGATGGTGAAGGACGCCGAGGCGAATGCCGCCGAGGACAAGAAGCGCCGCGATCTGGTCGAGGCGAAGAACCGCGCCGAAGGCATGATTCACGACGTCGAAAAGAACCTGAAGGAGCATGGCGACAAGATCGGGGCCGACAAGGCCGTGATCGAGCAGGCCATCGCGGACCTGAAGGGCGTCAAGGACGGCGACGATGTCGAGGCGATCAAGGCCAAGACCGAAGCGCTGACCCAAGCGTCGATGAAGCTGGGCGAAGCCATGTACAAGGCGTCGCAGGCCGAAGGTGCGACGGGCGGTGCGGAAGCCGGTCCCTCGGCCGAAGCGCCCCAGGGCGACGCGCCGAAGGACGAGAAGGTCGTCGACGCGACGTTCGAAGACGTGTCCGACAAGAACAAGAAGAACTGAGCTTGGCGGGCGGGCGCTTAACCGCGCCCGCCTGACGCTCGACGGAGTCGGCCGTGGCGAAGGAAGATTTTTACGAGCTGCTGGGCGTGGCCAAGGGGGCGTCGCAAGACGAACTCAAGAAGGCCTATCGCAAGCTCGCCATGCAGTATCACCCGGACAAGAATCCGGGCGACAAGAAAGCCGAAGCCAAGTTCAAGCAGATCAACGAGGCCTATGACGTCCTGAAGGACGAGCAGAAGCGCGCGGCCTATGATCGCTTCGGCCATGCCGCCTTCGAGCAGGGTGGGGGCGGTGCGGGTAATCGCGCCGGCGGCTTCGATTTCGGCGGCGGCAATGCCGGGTTCGCGGACATCTTCGACGAGATGTTCGGCGAATTCATGGGCGGCGGGCGGCGCGGCGGCGGGCCGCAGCGCGGCTCGGATCTGCGCTACAATCTCGAAATCAGCCTGGAAGATGCGTTCCACGGCAAGCAGGCGACCGTCAAAGTCGCATCGCTGCATTCCTGCGAGACCTGCAAAGGCACGGGTGCGGAAGCGGGCTCGAAGCCCGTCACCTGCCCGACCTGTCGCGGTCACGGCAAGGTGCGCGCCCAGCAAGGCTTCTTCACGATCGAACGCACCTGCCCGCAATGCGGCGGCGGCGGCCAGATCATCGAGAAGCCATGCAAGACCTGCCAGGGTCAGGGCCGCGTGCGCAAGGAACGCACGCTCAACGTCAACATTCCTGCGGGCGTGGAAGACGGCACGCGCATCCGCTTGGCCGGCGAAGGCGAAGCGGGGATGCGTGGCGCGCCGCAAGGCGACTTGTATCTGTTCTTGCAGATCAAGCCGCATAAGCTGTTCCATCGCGAGAACGCCGACATCTATTGCCGCGTACCGATCGCGATGACGACGGCGGCGCTGGGCGGCTCGGTCGAAGTGCCGACGGTCGATGGCGGTCGCGCCAAGGTCACGATTCCGGCGGGCGCGCAGACGGGTCAGCAATTCCGCCTGAAGGGCAAGGGCATGTCGGTGCTGCGCTCGACCGCGCGCGGCGACATGTTCATCGAAGCGGTGGTCGAAACGCCGGTGAACCTGACGAAGCGTCAGCAGGATCTGCTGAAGGAATTCGAAGGGACCGGCGGTGCCGACAAATCGCACTCGCCCGAATCGGCAGGCTTCTTCGCCAAGGTGAAGGAGCTGTGGGACGATCTGCGCGGGTAATCCCCGCGCAGCTGCCTTGTCGACCTCATGGTTCGACAGGCTCACCATGAGGTTTATGCTTTAGGCCTCATCCTGAGCTTGTCGAAGGACGAGGCCGGTCCAAAGACGGATCAACCGAGCCCCGATCATCTTCACGCGACGACCAAGTAATCCATCGCCGAGAGTACGCCGCGCAGGCTGTGCAGGATCGCGTCGATCGCGCGGTTCTCGCTGCCGTCGCGATAGGCGGCGTAGACACGCCCGTCGCCGACCGGCGGATCGGTCGCCAGCACGACCAGCGTGCCGTCGGCGATTTCCTTCTCCACCATCTTGTGCGGCAGCACGCCGACCGCGACACCCGCCGCGATCAAGTGCGCGGAGACGGTGACGCTGCTGCACATATCGATGCGCGCGGGCTCGATCCCGGCGGCGGCGAACCAATCCTGGGTCTGGCGATACATCGCCGAGGGCGGGGGGTTCGACACGATCGGCACGTCGCGCAGATCGGCCGGACGAACTTTCGCGGGCAAGCCCCAGGACGGTGCGGCCATGAACGAGTTCGGCTGCAAGCCGAAGGGGATCAGCCGCACGCCCGGATGCCCGACCGGATTGACCAGCACGGCGAGATCGAGATTGTGGCGCGCCAATTCCGGTTCCAGTGCCGAGGTGGTCGCGACGGTGAATTCGGGGCGCAGTTGCGGATAGTCGCGGCGCAGCGAATTCACCAGCGGGGCAAGGCACACCATCGCCACACCCTCCGCGATGCCCACCCGCGCCGAGCCCGAAACGGGCGACGGGTCGGGCGTTTCGCGGATGCGATCGATCTCGCGGCGCACGGTGCGCGCGCGGGCGAGCAGGCTTAAACCCGCCGGGGTGGGGCGAATGCCGCGCCCGGCGCGCTCGAAAAGTTCGACACCCAAAGCCGCTTCCAGATCGCGCAGCCGTAGCGAAACCGTCGGCTGGGCTAGGTTCAACTGCCGCGCCGCCGCCTGGACCGAGCCCAGATCGACCGCCCACAGGAAGGCTTCCAGCTGTGCCAAGGTCAAACGCATAGGAATTTCTAATATGACGGGCTCAGATATTCCAATTGGATTTGTATGGCTGTGCGGCGTTACCACTCGTGATGGAGAAACACCCGAGTAGCGCCAAAGAATGAAAACACAGTCGCCTGCCGTGCCAACCGCGAAAATCGTCCGCATCGATGGTTACGAATTGTCCTGCCCCTTGCCCGAGCGCATCGGGAATTCGCGCGGCTTTTTCGAAAGCCGCGGCGCATTGCTTGTGTCGATCACGACGGATGCGGGCGTGACCGGCTGGGGCGAAACCTGGGCCTATCCGGGGGCCGCCGCCGCCATCGTGCGCCGCGATCTCGCCCCCAAACTGATCGGTCAAGACGCCGCCGCCCCGCGCCGCCTGCATGATCTGATGTTGCGCGCCTTGCCCGAACGGCATGGCGTGCCGTTGATGGCGGTCAGCGCGCTCGATATCGGCGTGTGGGATGCCGCCGCGCGCGCGGCGAACAAGCCGCTCTCGGCGCTGCTGGGCGGGGCGATGCGCGAACGCATGGAAGCCTATGTCAGCGGCCCGTTTTTGAAGCCGGGCGCCGATCCGTTCCACACCTATATGGCCGATCTCGACACCTATCTCGATGCCGGGTTCCGTGCGGTGAAGCTGCGTTTGGGCACAACGCCAAAGCGCGATGCCGAGATCGCGCGCCAAGTGCGCGCACGCATCGGCGCCGACATGCCGTTGATGGTCGATCTCAATCAAGGCTTCACCATCGGGCCCGCGAGCGATCTTGCGAAGCGCTTGGCCGCGCATGATGTGCGTTGGCTGGAAGAGCCGATCGCGCACGACAATCTCGTTGGCTACAAGCGCCTCGCCGATGGCGGCACGATCCCGCTGGCCGCCGGCGAATCGCTGTTCGGCGTCGAAGCTTTCCGCGACGCGGTTGCGTCGGGCGCACTCACTTATTTGCAGCCCGACATGGCGCTGTGCGGCGGTGTCACCGAGATGATCAAGATTGCCGGCCTCGCCGAGGCGTTCGGTCTCTCGCTCGTGCCGCATGTCTGGGGGACGGCCGTCAATTTCAACGCCACGCTCCAATTCGCGGCGACGCTGCCGTCGCGCGGCGGCCATGCGATGCCCTGTCCGATGTTCGAATACGACTATTCCTACAATCCGCTGCGCACGAAGTTCAGCGCCAATCCCGTCGATACGAACGGCACCGTCGCCGTGTCGGATGCGCCGGGGATTGGCGTCGATATCGATCCCGCGAAGTTCGACTCGCTTTTGGTCCAGCACTGGACCGTGCAATGAAAACCGAAAACCAATAAACGGAGGAACCGCCATGTCGAAGTTCAACACGCTCGCCGCTTTGATGATCGCCGCCGGCGCGATGCTCGCGCACGACGCCGCCGCGCAAACGAAAGTGCTCAATCTCGGCTTCGTCGGCCGGCAGACGGCACCCGAAGGCATCGGCATGACGACGATGGCCGAGAAGGTGAAGGCGCGCACCAATGGCCGCGTCGATATCAAGCTGCATCCGGGCGGTGCCTTGGGCGGCGACCGCGAAGTGATCGAAGGCGTGCAGATCGGCACGGTCGAAATGACGATCTCGTCGACATCGATCTTCGCGAATTTCGTGCCCGACGTGCAAGTGCTCGACATCCCGTTCCTGTTCCGCGATTTCAACCACGCGCAAGGCGTGCTCGACGGTGCAGTCGGCAAGGAACTTCTCGCCAAGTTCGACGCGCGCGGCTTCAAGGGTCTGGCGCTGGGCGGCATCGGCTTCCGTCAGCTGACCAATAGCCGCCGCCCGGTGGCCGATCTCGACGACGTGAAGGGCTTGAAGATCCGCACCCAGGAAAACCCGATCCATATCCAGGTCTGGCGTGCGCTGGGTGCGCAGCCCACGCCGATGGCGATTCCCGAAGTCTTCACAGCGCTTCAGCAGGGCGTGATGGATGGCCAGGAAAACCCGATCGGCGCCATCATCAATAACCGCTTCGGTCAGGTGCAGAAATATCTCACCATCACCAACCACGCCTTCACGCCGGTGGCGTTGGTGATCTCGCCGGCCGCATTCAACGCGCTGTCGCCGGCCGACCGCCAGGTGCTGCAAGAAGAAGCGATCGCCGCGATGGCCGTGACCAAGGCGGAAGTCGCCAAGGTCGAGCAGACCGGTGTCGATCAGCTGCGCGGCATGGGGCTTCAGGTCGTCGAGAAGGTCGATACGGCCAAGTTCCAAGCCGCTTTGGCGCCGACCTTCGCCGATCTCGCCAAGCGTTTCGGCGAGTCGACGATCAACCGCATCAAGGACTTCAAGTGACCACGCCCAACGTCGCGATCCGCCTGCTCCTTCGTGTGGAGCAGGCGGTCACGCGCGTGTCGGTGTTCGCGGCGTGCGGCTTCTTGGCCGCCGCCGCATGCGTCGGCTTCTATCAAGTCCTCGCGCGTTTCCTGCTGGCCGAACCCGTGACGTGGTCGGAATCCTTCGTGCGCGTCGCGTTGATCTGGATGGCCTATATGGGCCTGTGCGGCGCCATGCGCACCGGCGCACTCGTGTCGGTCGATGTGCTCTACCGCATGTGCAAGGGCAATGCGCGGCGCGCGTTGCAGGCGGCCATTGCGGCCTCGTCGATTTCGCTGCTGACGATCCTCGTCTGGTACGGCGCGATCCTCACCCAGCGCGTGCAGTTCCAGATTCTGGCCGGATTGGAAGTATCGGTCAGCTGGGCCTATGCCGCGATCCCAGTCGGGGCGGCGGTGTCGATCTTGGCGGTGCTCGCGCATTTCTTCGATCCCAAGCGCGAAGAACTCGAAAACGCGGTCTAAGGAATAAGGAACGGCACCATGGCCGCGACGATGTTGATCACGATGTGCGTGCTGCTGGTGCTGTCGATTCCGGTCGCGGTGTCGATCGGCCTCGCCGCCATCGCCGGCATGGGCTTGTTCACGCCGCTGCCGCTGGTGCTCGTGGCGCAGCAGGCTTTCGCTTCGCTCGACAAATTCCCGCTTGCCGCCGTGCCGTTCTTCATCCTCGCCGGCAATCTGATGGGCGAAGGCGGGATTTCCGCGCGTCTGGTCGATTTCGCCAAATGCTTGGTCGGCGGCGTGCAAGGCGGGCTTGCCTGCACCTGCATTCTCACCTGCATGATCTTCGCCGCCGTGTCGGGGTCCAGCGTCGCCACGACCTTCGCGATCGGCGCCATCCTGATCCCCGCGATGGTCCGCCACGGCTACCCCGTTCCCTTCGCCGCGTCGTTGCAAGCCACCGCTGCCGAGCTTGGCGTCATCATCCCGCCGTCGATCCCGATGATCTTGTACGGCGTGGCCGCCGAAGTTTCGATCGGCGAGCTGTT
>JAIUNH010000247.1 GCA_020161965.1 Pseudomonadota bacterium | reverse complement strand
TATTGGGTTTATCTGGCGCTGATCGCCGTGGCGATCGCCTGGATCGCGGCCAAGGGCCTGCGCGATACCGATCCGGCGCGCCGGCGGCTGGCGGGCCTCGCGATATCGCTGCTGGCGATGACCGCCTTGTGGCTGGGCATGCCGCTGATCGCCCAGCATATCGATCATCCGTTCCTGCAAGGCATCGTGCAGGATCTGGCGCGCGTCTTCGGCGTGGCGTGGTGGCTGAATCTCAGCCTGCTCGCCTGGGTCGGCATGGAGCGTTTCGTCTGGCGCGGGCTCGACAGACGCGGCGTCCAAGTGCCCAAGCTGCTGAAAGACGTGGTGCGTGCACTCGTCGCGGTGCTGTCGCTGTTCGGCGTCGTTTCCGCCGCATCCGACCAGCCGCTGACCGGCATGCTGGCGGCGTCGGGCGTGATCGCGGTCGTCATCGGCTTCGCGATGCAATCGACGCTGGCCGATCTGTTCAGCGGCATCGCGATCAATCTGGAGCGGCCCTATCGCGTCGGCCACTGGATCCAGATCGACAATCTGCTGACGGGCCAGGTCGTCGAGATCAATTGGCGCGCCACGCGGCTGCGCACCGCCGACGGCAACACGGTGGTGATGCCCAATTCCAAATTGGCAGCGGCGCAGATCGTCAATTTCGACGAGCCCGCCCCGCTCTATCGCGCCTCGCTGCAAATCCCGCTCGATGCGCGCGTCCCGCCCGGCCACGCCAAGGAAGCGCTGGTGGCCGCGGCTCTCAAATCCATGCGCGTGCTGACGAGTCCGCCGCCCTTCGTCGAAACCAAGGAAATCCGCGATTCGAGCGTGCTCTACGAAGTCCGCTACTGGGTCGATTCCTATGCCGACGACACGGCGATCCGCGACGAAGTCGCGACGTCGGTGTGGTACGCGCTCGACGCCGCCGGGATTTCGCCGGGCCAGCCTTTGCGCACCGATCCGGGATTGGCGGAGCGCGTGCTGGAGCATGTCGATCTGTTCCGCGAAGTGCCCGCCGAGATGCGCGCGCGCGTGGCCGCCGCATCGCGCCGCGAGGTCTTCCACGCGGGCGACGAAGTCGTGCGGCAGGGCGAGGACGACCGCTCGCTCTTCGTCGTCGCGCGCGGCGTGTTCGAGGTGAGTTTGAACGCGAACGGCGCCAAGCGCGCGGTGGCGCGGCTGGGCACGGGCGATTTCTTCGGCGAGATGTCGCTGCTGACGGGCGAATCGCGCAGCGCCAACGTCGTCGCGTTGTGCGACACGATCGCGCTGGAAATTTCGGCCGAGGCGCTCGCCCCGCTGCTGCAATCCGATCCCGAATTCGCGCGCCGCTTGGGCGAGATCGTGCTCGACCGGCGCCAGATGAACGACGCTACGCTGCGCGCGATGACGCCGGTCGCACGCCGTTCGGCCAAGCGCAGCCAGGTCGATGCGTTCCTGGCGCGCATGAACGCCTATTTCGGGATCGACTAAAGCCCGGATTCCGGCGCCAGGCGTTTCCCTGGCACCAACGCGCGGCCGATCGCGTTCCAGCCCAGACCCACATCGCGCAGACAAACCGCGATGCCGATCGCGTAGCTGCGCGCGAAGCGCATCGACGTTGGCGGCAAGAAGGCTTCCAGCGCCGCCGCATCGCCGTCACCCGCCGCGGCGCGTGCGCAGGAATCCAGCAACGCCGCCTCGTCGGGCGAAATTTCGGGGCAGGCGACGCAGCGCACATCGACCGACCGGATCGCCGTCGTGCCGATCAGCCAGGTCAGCGCCTCCAGCGTATACGCGGCGGAGGCGACACCGTTGCGGATGAACGCCGCGTGATAGCGCGCATCGGCCGGTTTATCCTGGCGCATCAAGCCGGCGCGATAGCGAAATCCCCACAACACGAGCGACGCGCCCGCCGCGATCTCGCCCGGATCGCGTTCGCATAACGGCAAACCGCCGTCGCATTCATGCCCGCTCATCGCCCATCGCCTTTCTTGCGCAGGCGATCCTGGGCGAGGCCGATCAGCACCGATCCCGCCCCCAGCGAAACCAACGCCCCCAAAACGACATAGCCCATGATCGCCGTCCCCTTTCTCAATGCCGCCATTGCGCGGCGGCGGCGGCCGCCGGCATGACATGCGCCGCGAATTTCCAGGCGAGCGAAGCCCCGCTCGCTTCCAGCACGGCCGCGAGCGTGGCGACATGGCCCGCGAAGGCGCCGTCGTCGCGCGGGGCCAGATCGGCGATCGCCGCATCGAACAGATCGGCAGCACTGGCATGGAAGGCGCGCAACGCGCCGATCAGTTTTTCTTCGCCGGGCGAAACGACGCGCAGCGCCAAGGGGGCTGCGATATCGATCCCGGCCTGCGACGCCGCGGCGACCACGCACGCGAAAGCGGTTTCGAGTTCGCCCGCACGCCGCGCATCGAGATTGGAAAGTTCGGCGCGGCGCAGATTTCCCGCGCGCGGCATCGCCGCCGTGTGGCGCAACGCCCAGACGACGATCTGCTCCGCCCGGCGCAATGCAGCGATCGGCCGCGCTTGCGCGCCCGAGACGGCTTTGATGTCGGATTTGCGCGTCATGCCTTTCCTTCCATTGTGCGACTGCGAGTCATTCGCATATTTAGGTCCGAAAAAACCCGGCGAGCCGTGAAGCCCGCCGGGCGTGGTCGTCGCGTCAGCTGCCCGAGCCGGTTTCGATCTGGCTTTGCAGATAATTCTGCAAGCCGATTTGCTCGATCAACGACAATTGGGTTTCGAGATAATCGATATGCTCTTCGGTGTCGTCGAGGATATCGACCAGGATTTCGCGCGAGACGAAATCCTCGTGGCTCTCGCAGGTCTTGATCGCGTGCTGAAGCATCGGCCGTGCGCCACGCTCCAATGCGAGATCGCAGTTGAGGCCTTCGGGCACGGTCTCGCCCGTTTTCAACTTGCCGAGATCCTGCAAATTCGGATGGCCGTCGAGCATCAGGATGCGCTCGATCAGCTTGTCCGCGTGCTTCATCTCCTCGATCGATTCTTCGTATTCGTGCTTGGCGAGTTTCACGAAGCCCCAATGCTTCCACATGCGCGCATGCAGGAAGTACTGGTTGATCGCGGTGAGCTCGTTGGTCAGCAGTTTGTTCAACTCCGCCAGAACCGCTTTGTCGCCTTTCATCGCCGCCTCCTGAAAATACGACGCCGCTCCCGTGCGACCCCGATAACGGGTCTAGAGCGCGCGTGGCGGATTCTCAAGAACAAGGCGACGAAAGCGGCGGAAATCGCGAGCGCAACCAGCAACTGCAACGCAATCGCGAGACTCATTCGGCGGCGACCGCAAAGTTTCGGCCTTTGAGCGTGTCGCGAATCTCGCGCACGCATTTCCCGCAGCACGGTTGCGCGCCGGCGGTTTGTTCGAAAATCTCGCGCACCGTGCGGCAGCCTTGCGCACACGCGGCGTGGATCTCGCTCGACCGGATACCGTGGCAGTTGCAGATGAACATCGTAGCGGGTGCTCGACAATCAAACGCGGAGGCCCGCAAATTAACGCGAATGCGAATGAGTTGCAATATCTCGCCGATAGCTGAGTAAGCCCCTGATCAGAAATGAAAAAAGCCGCGCCCTCACGGACGCGGCCTTCATTCGCCGACAGAAAGGATCAGGCTTCTTTAATCGTGTGGCGCAGTAAACCCACACCGGTGATTTCGACTTCGACGACGTCGCCCGCCTTCATGAATTCGGGCGGCGTGCGCGCGGCACCCACACCGCCGGGCGTGCCGGTGACGATCACGTCGCCGGGCTCCAGCGGGCAGAAGATCGAGATGTAAGCGATGATCTGCGGGATATCGTGGATCAGCATGTCGATCGTCGCTTGCTGCTTCACTTCGCCGTTGACGCGCGTGGTCAGCGTCTGGCGCACGATGTCCTTCTGCTCGTCGGAAGTGACCATCCACGGCCCGAAACCACCGGTGCCGACGAAGTTTTTGCCCGGTCCGAATTGCGACGTGTGGCGTTGATAGTCGCGCACCGAACCGTCGTTGTAGCAAGCATAGCCCGCGACGTATTTCATCGCGTCTTCGCGCGCGATGCGCCGGCCCTTCTTGCCGATGATCACGGCAAGCTCGCCTTCCCAATCCAAACGCTCGCTTTCCTTGGGCTTCAGCATCGGCTGTTCGTGGCCCATCTGGGTGTAGGCGTAGCGCATGAAGATCGTCGGATGCGCCGTATCGGGACGGCCCGTCTCCGCGCGATGCTCGCGATAATTCACGCCCACGCACCAGATGCGCGTCGCGTCAGGGATCACCGGCAGCCAACTGAACTTGCCGTTCTTGACGTCGGGCTTTTTGCCCTTGGCGGCGGCCTTCAATTTGGCGAGGCCCATGCCCGCCAGTGCGGCACGCAAGGTTGGGAATTTCTTGCCGAACTTCTTGCCCAGATCGACGATACCGCCCTCGACCACCACCCCGTAGGATTCGGTTTTTCCGGCTTTGAACGACGCAAGTTTCATGACGCCCCGGCCCTTTTTGGTTTTGAATTTAGGGTTTCTTGATTAACCCCTTCCGCGCTTCCCCACAACCGGGCTGCGGCCTGTAGAATGGCGCCCCCATGTCCGATATCGACCCCGATTTCGATACCGCTTTCGCCGCCGAATTCGACCGGCTGCTGACCTGGCGGCGCGACGTGCGCCGCTTCCGCCCCGATCCCTTGCCGCCGGGTGCCATCGCGGAACTGGTCGCGCGCGCGAAGCTGGCACCGTCGGTCGGCAACAGCCAGCCCTGGCGCTTCGTCCATGTGCGCGAACCCGCCCGCCGCCAAGAAGTGCGCGCGGAGTTCGAACGCTGCAACAAAGCGGCATTGGCCGGCTACGACGGCGAACGCGCCAAAGCCTATGCGGAGCTCAAGCTCGCCGGCTTCGACATTGCCCCCGAACAGCTCGCCGTATTTTGCGACGACGGCGAAGCGAAGGGCCACGGCCTGGGCCGCGCGACGATGCCGGAGACGTTGCGCCACTCGGTCGTCTGCGCCGTGCATACGTTGTGGCTGGCCGCGCGCGTGCGCGGCATCGGGGTGGGCTGGGTGTCGATCGTTGAACCGGACGAGGTCGCGCGGATTTTGGACGTGCCGCTGCCGTGGTCGCTGGTCGCGTATCTATGCGTGGGCTATCCCGAACGCGCCGACGACGTGCCGGAATTGGAGCGCGCGGGCTGGCAGGCGCGCGATACCGACGCCAGCTATTTTATCGAGCGCTGATAGGGGGCCAGCATCCGGAAGCCCATCGCGCAGGCCGCGAGGGCGACAAGGCCGGACGCCAAGATCGTGTAACCGGGTCCGAACAGCGCGAACAGCGTGGGCGAGATCAGTCCGGCGATCATGATTCCGCCGAACGACACCACCAGCCGCACGCGATGCACCGACGATGCGGCCGCGCGCGGCGCGCCCGGACCGCCCGACATCTGCACATGGAAGGTGAGCGGAATGTCGAAGAACGGCGAGCCGAACGCGCAAAGCCCGATCGCCACGTAAAAATACTGCAGCAATTGATCGGGCGGGGCGAGCAGCGGGGCCGCCGCCATCATGGCAAGACCCGCACTCATCACGGTCGAGCCCATCAACATGCGCCGCAACGACAGCGTCGCGGGCATCGCGCCGACCGCGATGGTCGAACTGGAATTCGCCACGCCATAGACCGCGATGCCGAACCCATACGCCGCCACGCCCGAGATATCGAAGCCGAGCAGCGACCAATGCGCGCCGGAGGATTCGACGACGACCGGAAACGCATGCGCGATGACGATGACCCAGGCGCCGTCGGTAATCGTCTTCACTGCCAAAAGGCGTTTCAACACCGGTTCGTCACGCAGGATTTTCAGGCCGAGCACGAAACCGCCCGCCTCGCGCGGCTCGCGCTCGGGGAACTTGGCGCCCACCGCCAGCAGCAGCCAGCCCGCCAGCAGAAGCGTCAGCATATGGATCAGGAAGATCTGGTGCACGGCCAGCACCAGCGCCAAAGCCGCCGCGATCATCGGGCCGGTGACGCGCGCGATACGCCGCGTGCCTTCCAACATCGCGTTGGTCGCGAACAACACGTCGCGGTTTTTGACCAGCAGCGGCAGATTGCCCTGCAAGGTCGGTTCGATCTGGGCGCGCAGCGAGCCCACGCCCACC
>JAIUNH010000246.1 GCA_020161965.1 Pseudomonadota bacterium | reverse complement strand
CTTTTTCTATCTGACAACCCCATTCAGCCAGCTCCTCGGCCGGCAACGCCTTGAGGCGCGACGCAGCAGGCTGCATTGACGGCCTGGCCAGACCGTAGAGATGCACCCCCTGCAATTTACCGGATACCTTGCGCAGCAAGTCGCAGTAGGCTAGCCGCGATTCGGCAGAGGGCGCGCAACCATCCAGAGCGAACCAACACGTCTGCACCCAGGTTGGCGCCAAATCTGCACAAAGCTGCAGATTTTTCAAAACCCGCTCCGTATTGCCCGGAATACCGTTGATCTCCTCGATCTCAAACGCCAATCCCCGGTCAATCTTGAACCAAACTTCGCCGCCATATCCGGCAAGCCGGGAAATTCCGGACTGCACCGCCGGACGATGCAGCAGGCTGCCGTTGTCCCACATCAACACATCGCCCTTGCGCCACGCATGGCGATAGACGAACTGATCTTGCGTCGCATAGGCCTCGAGCGCGTCGATCGGCGCGCGGCCCTCGCTTTCCCGGCCTTCGAGATGCGAGGCGTGCTCGCCCATGAAAAACCCCTTGCGACCCGAATGGGGATTCACGCGGACCAGCGGCTGCGACATGGGCGGGCCGGCATCCTCGATCTCCTGCGCCGTCGGCACCTTGCCGGCGCGCCGCATCGAATATTCGCGGCTATGGACGATACGGACGTTCTCCAGCTTGGCTTTCTCCTCCGCCGGCATCGCGTCGTAGGCGGCACTCATATCCGCGAAGCAGGTTTCGCCGCCGATCGGCGGCAGAATGACGGGGTGCAAAATCGTGGCGAAGCACGGCGTGGGAAGAAACGACTTGTCCGTATGCCAGCGCTTGGTTTCAAGGTCGCCAAGCGGCTTGCCGTCGCGACCCATATTGGTGACGATATTCAGCAGCGGCAGCGGATTTTCGCGCCCCCGGTTCGCGATGACGAAAAGTTCGAGCGAACCGAATTGCTGCGTGAAAGCGACCTGCTGCTCGCCGCTCAGCGACTGATCGCGAAAGCAGATGGCCTTATGGCGGACCAACGCGTCCAGCACGGCCTTGCGCGTCGCGTCGTTGAGCGGGTTACGCAAATCCAGACCGACGATCTCGGCCGCGAATTTTTCCGAGAGCGGGCGGATCGTGAATGGTGCGGACTGATTATTGCCCGAATCATCAGACATCGGTGTCTCCTACAAGAGCGTTCCTCGGCCCGCGGATAACTCGCGTGGCATTGGAGATTTTCGCGGATCGCATTCGCTGCGAAATTCAAATCCGCATCTCCAAGTCTCGATTTGTATGCAGCTTTAAATCAGAAATACAAGAACCGCGTAAATTAAATTGATGTGCGGTGCGGAAACCGATTGGGAAATCATCGTCGAAGCAAACTGATCGCGACCGACAACGCCGGCGCGCATCTTGTACATATAATCAAGGTGTTTTTTAACGGCACGAAAGATCGGTTCGCTTCGCCCAAGTCGGATTGATATCGCCGTTGAATCGAAAATCGATCCCGCATTCGCGGCGGATGAAAGGCCGAGACGGCGGCATACAATTCGCCTCATATAATTTTTATATGACGCGCGTTTCATTGTGTTTTGGACACGCCCTTCGCGCATGAGGCGAAATGGCGCGAAGCACGAAACGCCGCGACGCGCGGCGCAACGGGAGAAACGCGACTTTGCGCATCGGGTTCGTCGGTCTTGGCAATATGGGCACGCCGATGGTTCGGCGCCTGCTCGGCGCGGGGCATTCCGTCAGCGTTTTCAGCCGCAACACGGCCGAGCGCGACCGTCTGGTCGCCGAGGGGGCCATCCGCGCGGAGAACTTGTCGGGTTTGGTCCGCAATATCGACGCGTTGTGCGGTTGCCGCGTGGCGCCACACGACTCCGAATCGTTGTTTCTTGCCCCCGAAACGATCGCCGCCGGCGCGCCGCGCGGCTTGCTCTGCGTCGATTTCTCGACGATCGATCAGGCGACGTCGGTCAAGATCTCCAACCGGCTTGCGGCGTCCGGAATCCAGTATCTCGACGCGCCGGTCAGCGGCGGCCCGAGTGCCGCGGCCAAGGGCGCGCTCAGCGTTATGGTCGGCGGCACGCAGGCCGCATTTGATCGCGCCAAGCCCATCTTCGACGCCGTCGGCGGCAGCGTCACTTTCATGGGCCCGCCGGGAACCGGCGTGGCGATCAAGCTTTGCAACAACCTGATCACCGGCACGATGCACGTGTTGATCGCCGAAGCGATGGTGCTGGCGACGAAAGCGGGCATCGAGCCGCAAAAAGTTTACGACGTGCTGCGCGCGAGCTCGGCGCGCAGCAACACGCTGGAGCGCGTGATGCCGCAGCACTTCCTGCCGCGCGACTTCGAACCACGCTCGGCGCTCACCACGATCATCAAGGATCTCGACTGCGCCGCCGCGACCGCGCGCCTTCATGGCATGACGCTGCGCCTGCCCGAAACGGCACGCAAATGCTTTCTGGAGGCCGCCGCCGACGGACACGGCGCCAAAGACCTCGCCGCCGTTATCTTGACGCTGGAGCGCCAAGCGGGCGCTGAAGCGGCTTGACGCTCACCCGACAATAATCAACGACAACCCTTCGGAGGAACCCCAGATGATGAAATTCGGACGCAACCTTGCGGTCGCCGCCGCCCTGTTCGCGGCGGCACCGTTGGCGACCGCCGGCGCGCAGGAACGGCTCGTGATGGCCGGCTCCTCGTCCGGCGGCACGTCGCATCTTTATTTCGCCGCCGTCGCGACGATGATCAATAAGTACATTCCCGGCGTCGAAGCCAGCGCGCGCAGCGGCGGCACGGCCGAGAACGTGATGCTGATCGAACGCGGCGAAGTGAAGGTCGGCGTGACCGAACCGGGTGCGGCGTTCCTGCTGCAAGGCGCCGATTGGCGCCAGAAGACGCGTCTGCGCACGCTCTATGCGATGTTCACGACGCCCTATCACATCATCGTTCCGGCGGAATCGCCCGCGCGCACGCTCGCCGACCTGAAGGGCAAGCGCGTCGCGGTCGGCACGCGCCAAGGCGGCGAGGCCTATCTTTTCCAGCGCGTCCTCGACTCGCTGGGCATGCGCGAAAGCGACTTCCGCGTCGAGTATCTCGGCAAGGGCGAAGGCATCAACGCGTATAAGGACAACGTCCTCGACGCGATGTTCTATCTCTGCCCGCTGCCCTGCCCGGTCGTGACCGAAGTCGCCACGCATCCGCGCGGCGCGCGCATCATTCCGCTGTCGGGCGACGAAGTCGGCAAGATCAAGGGCAAGTACGGCTGGTACGGCGATTTCCAGATCGATAAGGACGTCTACACCAACGCGCTGAAGAATCTGTCGGCCGATACGCGCACGGTGACCGAGTGGAGCTACATCGTCGTTCGCGACGATTTCCCCGCCGAACTCGGCTACAAGATCGTCAAGATGCTGGACGAAAAGTATGACGAGCTCGTCAGCTCGTTCCGCCCGGCCGGGACGTCGACCGCCGCCAACACCGCCCAATATCCGGGCTTCGCGCTGCACTCGGCGACGCAGCGTTATCTGACCGAGAAGGGTCTGCTGAAGTGAGCGCGACGGGCGAGATGAACGAAGGCCCCGTTGCCGGCACGGAGCGCTACATGCGCTACGCGGCCGGCGCGGTCGGCCTGTCGATGGCGGTTTTCCATCTGTATACTGCGCTGACGGTCGTCTTTTCACCGATGATCCAGCGCAGCGTCCATCTCGCCTTCGCGCTTGCGATGCTGTTCCTGATCACGCCCGGCGGCGGGCGCTCCGGTTCGTTCGACCGGTTCACCCGTATCGTCGCGGCAATTCTTAGCGCCGTCGTTTGCGTCTATGCCGCCGTCGAGTTCACGTCGCCGGAGATTTTGCGCGTCATCGACCCCCTGCCGATGGATCTCGTCCTCGGCACGGTTCTGACGCTGCTGCTGCTCGAAGCCACGCGACGCACGGCGGGCCCTTCGCTCGCCATCGTCGCGGCGGTTTTCCTCGCCTACGCCTTCATGGGCCCCTATCTGCCCGGCCTGGTCGGCCATCCGGGCTTTTCCTATTCGCAAGTCGTGTCGTCGATGTTCATCCGCTTGGAGGGCATTTTCGGCACCGCCTTGGGCTCCAGCGCCACCTATATCTACGTCTTCATCCTGTTCGGCGCGTTCATGATGCGCATGGGCGGCGGCGATTTCTTCATCCGCCTTGCCCAAGCCGCGATCGGTTCCTCGCGCGGCGCCGCCGCCAAGGTTTCGGTGCTGGCGAGCGCGCTGTTCGCCACGATCACCGGGACGGGCCCCGGCAACGCCGCCGCCGTCGGCGCCGTGACCATTCCCACGATGATGCGCGCCGGCTATTCCGGCCGTATCGCCGCGGCACTCGAAGCGGCCGCATCGGTCGGCGGCCAGATCATGCCGCCGATCATGGGCGCGTCGGCCTTCATCATGGCCGATCTGCTGAACGTTCCTTATTTCGAGATCGCGAAGGCCGCCTTCATTCCGGCGTCGATGTACTTCATCGCGCTGTTCATCACGGCGGATCTGGAAGCCGCGCGCCACGGCCTGAAGGGCACGCCGCGAGACGAGCTGCCCAAGATGGGCGAGGTCATCCGCGAAGGCTGGCACTATCTCGTCCCCGTCGGCGTGCTGATCTATCTGCTGGGCATCGAGCAAATCTCGCCCAGCCGTTCGGGTGCTTGGGCCGCGCTGTCGTTCATTCCCGTGTGGCTCGGCCGCGAACTGATCGCGGGCCGCAAGATCCAATGGCGCAACATCCTCGACTCGCTCGAGGAAGCTTCGCGCGGCGCCATCATGATCGCCGCCGCCTGCGCCATCATCGGCATCGTGATGAACGTGACCGATCTGACCGGTCTCGGCCTCAAATTCACGTCACTGATCGTCAGCTTCTCGGGCGGCACGCTGATTGGCCTTCTGGCCGTCACGGCGCTGGCCGCGATCCTGCTGGGTACGGGCCTGCCGACGACCGCGACTTATCTGATCGTCGCGATCCTGGTGGCGCCGGCATTGGCGAAGATGGGCGTGCCGCCGATCGCGGCGCATCTCTTCGTTTTCTATTTCGGCGTCATCTCCGACCTGACGCCGCCGACCGCCGTGTCGTGCTACGTGGCGGGCGGTATCGCGGGCGAATCCGGCATGAAGGTTTCGATCTCGGCCACGCGCATCGCGTTGCCGGCGCTGATCGTGCCGTTCATGTTCGTCTACCAGCCCGCCTTGCTGCTGCAAGGCGAATGGATCGACATCATCCTCGCCACGGGCGCCACGCTCGCGGGGATCCTGGCGGTGTCGGCGGCACTCGTCGGCTATTGGCGCCATCCGCTGTCGACGGTCGAGCGTATCGCGGCGATCGCTGCGGGCGTGCTGCTGATTTTCCCCGATCGCATGGTCGGTCTCGCCGGCCTCGCGATCCTCGCGGGGCTCGCTTTCATGGGCCGCGCGAAGAAGACGCCGGCCGGCACGGAGTGAACGACATGGGCATCGCCAATCCGGGCGCCGTCGCGCCCTTCCAGATCGCCCCGTTGATGGCGGGTTTCGGCGCATCGATCGAAGGCGCGGATCTTTCCGATCCCGTCCATCTCGACGCGCTGAAGACCGCGTTCCGCGACCACCGCCTGGTGGCCGTGCGCGGCCAGGCCCTGACGAAGGAGAAGATGTTCGCCTTCGCCAGCGCCTTCGGCGCGATCGAAGGCCATACGGTGCGCCAGCACGACGGCTCGAAATGGGATGCGGTGCACACGGTCACCAATCTCGACGCCAACGGCAATCCGGTCGAGAAGCCGTTCATCAACTCGAACTATTTCTGGCACACCGACAAGTCGTTCCTGAAAAAGCCGGCACTGACGACCATGCTGCACGCGGTCGAACTGCCGCCCAAAGGCGGCGACACGCAATTCGCCGATACAACGACCGCCTATCACGCGCTGTCGGACGGCACCAAGAAGCGCATCGAAGGCATGCGCGTCGTCCATTCGCTGGAATATATGCGCCGCTACACCGGCAGCGCGCCGCCGACCGAAGACGATCTCGCTTCAGCGCCGCCGATCGCCCATCCTTTGGTGCGTACGCATCAGGAGACGGGCGACAAGTCGCTCTATCTCGGCATGTACTGCTCGCATATCGACGGCATGCCGGTCGAGGCAGGCCGCAAACTGGTCGAGG
>JAIUNH010000245.1 GCA_020161965.1 Pseudomonadota bacterium | reverse complement strand
CCCATCGCCCCTTGCATCGACGCGCTGAGCATCTGCTTGCGCGCCTCGCGGTTCTTGCCGTCGCTGACGGCGGTGCGGATCCACTTGATGCCGCGCGCGAGGCCGTCCAGAGCGATCCCGTCCGCCGGCGGGTTGAAGGCAGGTGCCAGGAATACTTCGATGCAATGCGCGATCGCGTCCATGCCGGTGGCGGCCGTCAGGCCCGCAGGCAAAGCGAGGGTCAGTTCGGGGTCGAGCACGGCGGCGCGCGGGACCAGGAACCAGGAATGGAAGCCGACCTTGCGCCCATCGTTCAGGATGACGATGGCGCCGCGCGCCACTTCGCTGCCCGTCCCGGCCGTGGTTGGAATGGCAATCAGCGGCGCGCAATTCTTGGTGATCTTCGGCGCACCGCCATCGATCGTGCAATATTGCGCGAGCGGGGCGGGGTGGCCCGCCAGGATCGCGACACCCTTGGCCAAATCGATCGACGAGCCGCCGCCGATGGCGATGATCCCCTCGGCCTTATGATCGCGATAAAGCGCGGTCGCCTTATCCACGGCCGCTTCGGTCGGATTGCCGGGGGTTTCGTCGAACACTGCCAAGGGCAGCTTGCCTTCGATCGCGGCCAGCGCCTGCGCGGCGACACCCGCCGCGATCACGCCCTTGTCGGTCACGATCAACGGGCGCAAAATCCCGTGCGCGGCGCAAAGATCGCCCAGCGCCTTCGCGGCGCCGAAGTCGAAATGGATGTCCGTCACGTATTTGATCAGCGGCATCGACTGGCTCCGCGCCTCAATTGAACAAACGCGGTGCGATCAACACGATGTCCGGCCAGACCGTGATCATCGCGATGCCGACGATCATCAGCAGGAAGAACGGCGCCGATGCGGCGGCGATATAGAAGATGTCGCGTCCCGTCATGTGTTGAAGCACGAATAGATTGAAGCCGACCGGCGGGCTTAGCTCCGCCATTTCGATAACGATGATTAGGAAGATGCCGAACCAGATCAGATCGAACCCGGCATGGGAGATGATCGGCAGCACGACCGGCAAGGTCAGCAGGATCATCGACGCGCCGTCGAGGAAGATGCCCAGGATGATGTAGATCACCGTGAGCACGACGACGAGCATGTAGGGATGGAGTTCCATCCCGTTCACGGTCGTCGCGATGGCGCGCGGAATGCCGGTCAACGCCATCATCGACGACATCGATGCGGTCGCGACCAGGATGATCATCACCATGCAGGTGATGCGGATCGTGCTGTCGAGGCCGTCCCGGAAGCTTTGCCAGGTTAGCGAACCGTTGAACGCGGACAAGGCCAGCGCGCCGACGACGCCGCATGCGGCGGTTTCGGTCGGCGTGGCGATGCCGGTCATCAACGCGCCCATGACGAAGGCGAGCAGCAGCAGCGTGGGGGCGAGGTCGAGCGTCGCGCGCAGCTTATGGCCCAGCGTGGTGGGCGGCAATGCCGGCTCGGTCTTCTCCGGATTGAAGATCGCCCAAATCATGATGTAGGCGGAGAACAGGAACATCAGCAGCGCGCCCGGCAGGAAGCCCGCCAGGAACATGTCGATGAGCGAGACTTCCGCCGCGATCGCGTAGATCACCATCGTGATCGACGGCGGGATTAGAATGCCCAGCGTGCCGCCGCTGGCCAGCGCGCCGATGACCATCTTCTGATCGTAGCCGCGGCGATTGAGTTCGGGGATCGCGATCTTCGACATCGTGGCGCAGGTCGCGGCCGAGGTGCCGGCGACCGAACCGAACACGCCGCAGCCGAGCACGATGACGTGCAGCAGGCGGCCGGGCAGCCAGGAAATCCACGGCACGAAGGCGCGGAAGATCTGGTCGGACAGGCGCGAGCGGAACAGGATTTCCGCCATCCAGATGAAGAGCGGCAGCGTGGCGATTTCGTAGCTGCTCGCCATGCGCCAGATCACCGGCTGCAGAATAAGCCCGATGCGTTCGAAGCTGAATCCGTTGATGACGTTCAGCGAAACGATGCTGACGGCAAGCACGGCGGCGAAGATCCACATGCCGGCGGCCAGCGCCACGACCACGAACGCGATCATGGCGATGCTGTAGAGGACGAGAGATTCCATGTGCCGCGTTCCTTAGATCTGGGATTCGCCGTCGACGACCAGCGGGCGGCCGCGGAACAATTCGACGATGTAGCTGCAAAGATCGAGTGCGAATAGCGTGAGCCCGGCGAGTGCGGCGCAAGGCGGCAGCCATAGCGGGATGGGAACGTAGCTATCGGTGCGCGCCCCGCGCATAAAGTTGCGCGCGATGTCGCGATACACGAAATAGGCGATGTAAACGACGATCGCGAGCGTGGCCGCCACGACGATGATTTCGAGCACGCGGCAAACTTTCGGCGGCAAGGCGGCGCGCAGCGATTGAACGCGCAACAATCCGCCGGACCGGAACGTGTAGGGGAGACCGAAGAAGGTGATCGCGGCGAGCGCGTAGCCGCCGACTTCGTCGAGCATCAGCGTCGAGGCGCCGAACAGTGCGCGCAGCAGAACCTCGGTCATCGTATGGATGCAGACATAGACGAGGAGCGCGCACGAAATGGTCGCGCCGGCACGGGAGAGATATGCGATCATGGAAGCCTCGAGCCCCGGCGACGTTGTGTAAGTAAATGGCGCCGCGGCATGCCGGATGCCGCGGCGCCTTGCATTCGGTCGCCGGCGCTTAGTTGATGCCCGCGCGGCGACGATATTCGGCGAGCAGATCGGCGCCCGGCTTGCCTGCCTTCTGCAGCCAAGAATCGACGATCGGCTTGCCCAGTTCGCGGAACTTCGTGATCACGGCCGGATCGACTTCCTCGAATTGACGGATTTTGCCGCCGTTTGACGAGATGATCCCGTCGTTCTTCTTCGATTCCGAAACCAGTTCGCTGCGCCACCAAGCTTCGGTTTCTTTCGCGGCGTCCGTGATCGCGGTTTTCTGCGCCGGCGTCAACTTGTCGAACGCGTCCTTGTTCATGACGGCGGCGTTGACGGCCAGCACCATGCCGATATCGGTGTAGTGCTGCAGCGATTCCCACAGACGGCCCGAAACGCCGGTCGCGTTGGAGGTGTGGACCATGGTGACAGCACCGGTCTGCAGCTGCGGCATCAGATCGCCCCAGCTCATCTGCACGGGCGATGCACCGGCGGCCTTGAAGATGTCGGTCGCGACGGCGTCGTTGGTGCGGATCTTCTGGTTATTGAACGCCGCCATCGAGGTGATCGGCGTCTTCGACCACACGCCGCCCGACGGCCACGCGGTGAGATACAGAAGGATCTGACCTTCCTTGGCCAAAGCGCGTTCCAGCGACGGGCGCATCACGTCTTGCAGTACGTGCGATTGCTGTGCCGTCGCCGCGATGAACGGCAGGCTGGACATCAGGAAGATCGGATCGACGCCGGCGGCGACCTGGATCGGGAAGTTGCCGAGCGGCACCGCACCCGTGCCGACCGCGTTCATCATCGCGCGCGAATTGATGTTCAGCGAGTTGTTGAGGTGGTTGACGACGTCGATCGAGCCGTTCGTCTTGGCCTTCACCAGGCCGGCGAAATGCACGTCCGCGGCACCCAGCGGGGTGCTCTGATTGTATTCGTTCGCCATGTCGAGCTTGACCGTTTGTGCGGCCGCCGGGGCGACGGCCCCAAGGGCGCAGACGGCGCCAATTGCGAGCCAACGAGCCGAAAATTTCATCCCTGTCTCCATTCGATTTGGTTCGATCGACGACTGTGTAGGGCTGTGAAGCACCGATATACACACAGTGTATTAAATTCATCGTTTTGGTATTGCGTCAAGCCGCTATTCGCAATAAATCCGTATTTAAAGGCCATTTTATCGGATTTCTTATGAGTCAGATTCAGATTGACGCGTTCAAAATACTGTATGTATAAAATAATGAACGTGCTCTTTTGAGGCCTGGAATTCTTCGCCAATGTCGGCCCTTCCCGACTTCCGTAGCGACAATCTCGCCCCCGCTTTAGAAGCGGTCGTGCGGGCCGTGGCCGACGATCATATCGCGGCCCTGCGCACAAATGTATTCGCGGGTTCCCGGTTTCTGGAGTCCGAACTCGACGCGGGTTTGAGCGTTTGTTTCGCCCGCGACGTCGAGTCGATTCCTGTCGTCACGGGCACGGCGGCGAACGCGCTGGCGCTCGCGGCACTCGTGCCCGGCGACGGCGCGATCTTCTGCCACGAACACGCGCATATCCGCGGCTGGGAAGCCGGCGCCTATGCGTTCTATTCGCCGGGCACGCGCCTGATCGCGCTGCCGGGCGCGGGCGCCAAGATCGATCCGAACGCGGCACAGGCGGCGATCGCCGCGTTTCGCGTGAAGGAACCGGCGACGCGCGCGGCGATCAGCCTGACCCAATCGACCGAGCGTGGCGCCAATTACACGCCCGCCGAAATCGCGGCACTTGGCGCGATCGCGCATGAAGCGGATATCGGTGTTCATATGGATGGCGCGCGTTTCGGCCACGCGGTGGCGGCTTTGGGCGTGACGCCGGCCGAGACGAGCTGGCGTGCCGGAGTGGATGTGCTGAGCTTCGGCACATCGAAGCTCGGCAGCCTCAACGCCGAAGCGATCGTGATTTTCGATCGCGTGCGCCGCGCGCAATTCGCCGATCCGGTCAAGCGCGCGGGCCACAAGCTTTCGAAGCGTCGCGATTTGGCGGTGCAGATTCTGGCGATACTCGACGGCGATCGCTGGATCGCCTCCGCCGCGCACGCCAACAATCTCGCGCGTCGATTTGCGGATGGACTGGCGGCGCTGGGCCTGCCTTGCGCCGAGCCCGTCGACGGCAATCAGATCTTTGTGCCTTTGTCGGCGGCACTCGCCGCCAAACTGACGCAAGCGGGCCTGCAACTGCTCGAATGGACCGAGCCCGGTCTCCATCGCTTCGTCTTCGCCCATCATCACGCCGAATCCGACGTCGATCGCGCGATCGACTTGGTGCGGCATTGCGTACGTCCCTGATCACCCGAAAGCGAGCCAGGAAGAATGAACCGAACGCGTACCCGTAAAAGCCGTAACGAGACCTGCCGCATCGGCGTCGATGTCGGCGGCACGTTCACCGACGCGGCGCTCGAAATCGGCAGCCGTCGCTACACGACCAAGGTGTTGACGACGCCGCGCGCGCCCGAACAAGGCGTGCTGGAGGCGATCTCGGTCGTCATCGCCGATGCGGGTATCGCGCCCGGCGATATGGGGCTGATCATTCACGGCACGACGCTGGCGACCAACGCGCTGATCGAGCGCAAGGGTGCGCGCACGGCACTGGTCACGACCGACGGTTTCCGCGACGTGCTGGAGATCCGCAGCGAGGATCGTTACGAACAATACGATCCGTTCATCAATCCGCCGGCGGTGCTGGTGCCGCGCCATCTGCGCTTCGTCGTCGCCGAGCGTATGGACGCGCGCGGCAAGACGCTGTTGAAGCTGGACGAGGCGGGTTTGCGCAAGGTCGCGAAGGAATTGCTCGCCGCGAAGGTCGAAGCCGTCGCCGTGGGCTTCCTGCACAGCTACGTCAATCCCGCGCACGAAATCCGCGCTGGCAAAATCCTGCGCTCGATTCTGGGCTCGGTGCCGATCTCGCTGTCGCATCAGGTTTCGGGCGAGATGCGCGAGTACGAGCGCTTCTCCACGACCTGCGCCAACGCCTATGTCCAGCCGAAGATGGCGGGCTATCTGGAGCGCCTGTCGCGCGAGTTGAAGGCGCGCGGCTTTAATTGCCCGTTGCTGCTGATGCAATCGGGCGGCGGTTTGACGACCGTGCAGACCAGCATGGATTTCCCGATCCGCTTGGTCGAATCGGGTCCGGCGGGCGGCGCCATTTTCTCCGCCCACGTCGCCGCGCAATGCGGTCTCGACAACGTGCTGTCCTTCGATATGGGCGGCACCACCGCGAAGGTTTGCTTGATCGACCACGCCAAGCCGCAGACCTCGCGCACCTTTGAAGTCGCGCGCGAATACCGGTTCAAGAAGGGCAGCGGCTTGCCGCTGCGCATTCCGGTGATCGAGATGGTCGAAATCGGTGCGGGCGGCGGTTCGATCGCGCGCCTGGATAAGCTCGGCCGCATCACGGTCGGTCCCGACAGTGCCGGCTCCGAACCCGGTCCCGCTTGCTATGGCCGCGGCGGCAAGGATGTCGCCG
>JAIUNH010000244.1 GCA_020161965.1 Pseudomonadota bacterium | reverse complement strand
TCCTGCGCTCTTCCATGTCCGGCGTCGATGCCGCCCCCGGCGGCGACGAAAACCGATACCAAACCGCCGTGAAGGCGGAGATTGCCAATCTCGCCGAGCTAGCCTTGACGCTCGCCGATGCCGATCATATCCGTGCGATCGGCAAGGCGTTGGCCGGTACGCGCGTCCTGCCGGTCGTCGGCTTACGCGCCTCGGCCGGGCTCGCGCGGCATTTCGCCTATTTCGCCGCCAAGTTCCATCAAGATGTGCGGCTGTTCGACCAGGGCGGTTCGATCCTGGAAGATCACCTCGAACAATCCAAGCGCGCGGGCGCCGACGCGGCGCTGATCTTCATGATGCCGCTGCATCCGCGCGAGACCTATCGCGCGATCGAGTTCGCCGAGCAGATCGGTCTGCGCGTCGTGCTGGTCACCGATACGAGCTACGACGATCGCGGCAAGCGCGACCGCTTGACGCTCAACATGCGCATCAATGCGAGCCTGGTATTCGATTCCTACGCCGCCGGCATGCTGCTGGTATCGGTGCTGCTCGACGCGATGTGCGACGGCATGAAGGGCGACGTGCATAAGCTGCTGGAGCGCGTCGACGCTTCGTCCAAGAAGCGCAAGGTCTTCGGCAAGTAACGCGCTATTTGCGCTTCGGGCCTAAGCCCACCAACCGATCCATTACGAACAGCAGCACGGTCGACGCGACGATCAGCACCGTCGACATTGCCGCGACGAAGGGCTCGTATTCGTATTGCAGATAGGCGCGCAATTGCAGCGGCAATGTCGTCCAGTTCTTGTCGGCGAGAAAGACGGAGACCGTGTAATTGTTCCACGACAGGATAAACACGATCACCAGCGACGGCACGATGCTGGCGCGCAGCAGCGGCAGCGTGACGCGCAGCAGCGCCTGACGCGGCGTGGCGCCCACCGTCAACGCCGCTTCCTCCAGCCGCTGGTCGAATCCGTCGAGCTGCGCCATCACGTTGCGCACGGGGTATGGAAGGGTGACGACGATGTGTGCTGCCAGCAGCACCCAGACATTGGCCTGAATGCCCAGGGTGAAGATGATCTGGAACAGCGCCAACGCCACAATGACCGCCGGAATGAATAAGGGCGACATCAGCAAGCCCGAGATCGCACCCTTCAACGGCCCGCCATAGTTCTTCAAACCCAAGGCCGCGAACACGCCGCAGGCCGTGCCCAATACCGCCGTCAACGCCGCGAGTTTGGTGCTGGCCCAGGCGGCGTGTAGGAAATCCGGCTTGTCGAGGATCACGGCGTACCATTTCAGCGTGAAGCCCTGCGGCGGGAAAATCATCGCCGTCGGATTGAACGACACGGCAACCAGCACGCCCAAAGGGGCGAGCAGAAACAGGAAGAACAGCGCCAAGGTGGCGTAACGCAAAGCGATGAAGGCGGGCGACGGGCGCATGAGGATCACCCGGCCGTCGCGAGGACGGGGCGCGCGCGCGTCATCGAGCGCACCGCCCATTGGTAAAGTGCGAGCATCGCCATCGTCACGACCAGCAGGATCACGCCGATCGTCGCCGCGAAGGGCAGATTATTCGACACCGTCGCCGTCTCGTAGGCCGCCACACTCATGAAGCGCACGCGCCCGCCGCCCAGCAGAATTGGGACCACGAAGGATTCGACGTTGATGCCGAAGGCCAGCACGCTGCCCGCCAGAATGCCGGGCATCGACAGCGGCAGCGTCACGCGCCGGAAGGCGGACAAGGGTGTCGCCCCCACCGTCATCGCCGCGTGTTCGAGCTGGCGCGGAATCGATTGCAGCACGCCGTAGATCGACATGACGACGAAGGGCACGGCAACCTGCACCATGCCGATCAGTACCGCCGTTTCGTTGAACAGCAACGGGATCGGCCGGTCGGCGATCCCCGTCCACACCAGAAACTGATTGACCGGACCGGTGCGGCCCAGCACGACCATCAGGCTCAGCGTGCGCACGACGAGATTGACCCAGAGCGGCAGCATCACCAGCAGGATCAGCCAGGGCTGCCACGACGGCGCCGAGCGCACGATCGCCAGCGCACCGAAATAGCCGATGACGACGGAGAACAGCGTGGCGATGGCCGCCAAGCGCACCGTGCGCCACAGCAGCGCATCGAGATAATAGGCATCCGTCAGGAAGCGCGTGTAATTGCCGAGCGTGAAATCGGTCACGAGCTTGCCGGTGCCATCGCTGCTCATGAAGCTGAGCCCCACGACCCAGATCAACGGCACCACGAAGAACGCCGCGAGAATGCTGACCGAGGGGACGAGCAGCAGCGTCTTCGAACGACCGATCATAGCGCTTGCGCGCCCGCGGCCAGCGGCCAGGCTTTGCAGTTCAGCGCGACGGCCTCGCCGTTCGCGAACACGCGGTCGCCGTCGCGATGCTTCACGCGGATCTGCCGGTCGCCCAAGCGCACCAAATAGTCGCTCGACTGGCCGAAATAGATCAGACGTTCGAACACGCCCGCCGGCGCGCCGCCGTTCGACGGCGTTTCCAGCTTGATCCATTCGGGCCGTACGAAGGCCGCGATCCTGGCGCCGGTTGGTGCGGGTGCCGCCAACGGCACCGCAGCACCGTCGGCCAGGCGCAGAACGTTTCCACCTTCCACGATGCCATGGAAGAAACACGCCTCGCCCACGAAGCCCGCGACGTATTCCGTGCGCGGCGTGGAATAGATTTCCTGCGGCGTGCCGACCTGTTCGATCACACCCTTGTTCATGACCACGACGCGATCAGACAGCGACAGCGCTTCCTCCTGATCATGCGTCACGAAAATCGAGGTGAGGCCGAGCGTGCGCTGGAGCGATTTGAGCTCCACCTGCATGTCCTGGCGCAGATTTTTGTCGAGCGCACTGAGCGGTTCGTCGAGCAGCAATACCTTGGGCTTCAAGACCACGGCACGGGCGAGCGCCACGCGCTGCTGCTGGCCGCCGGACAATTGGGCCGGCAGGCGATTGGCGAGCGCGTCGAGCTGGACGAGGCGCAACGCTTCGCGCACGCGCGTATCGATCTCGGCCTTGGAAACTTTACGCAGCTCCAAACCCATCGATACGTTGCGGAAGACGCTGAGATGCGGCCACAGCGCGAAATTCTGGAAGACGAAGCCGATTTCGCGCTTCCACACCGGATCGCCTGTGACGCGCTTGCCCGCGATATGCACGTCGCCGTCGCTCGGCATTTCGAGGCCGGCGATGATGCGCAACAGCGTTGATTTCCCGCAGCCGCTGGGCCCGAGAATGGACAGAAACTCCCCGCCCTCGACGTCGAGCGTGACGCGATCGAGGGCGAGATAGTCGTCGAAGCGTTTCGAAACGCCGGCGATACGGATTTGCTGCAAGGCAAAGCTCCCCGGATACGGGAATTGAGTTCAGATCGGCCCGGTTCCGGACGCCCAGTTTAGCGGGCGACGACTTCCTTCTCCCAGCGTTCCTTCCACGCGTCCATTTTCGGCACGATCTTGGCCCAGTCGGACATCAGCAGCGAGTCGATCATCGCGTCGCTATAGGGCACGTCGATGCCGGCGAGGTCGAGGCCCCGGCGCGACGGCGTATAGCCGAGATCGGCCGCGTAAAGCTTCTGGCTGTCGGCCGAAAGCAGATGATTGACGAATTTCTGCGCGAGTTCGGTCTGCGGCCGGCCCTTGACGACATGCACGGTCGAGACGAGCGCGATGGCGCCTTCCTTCGGCGCCACGAATTTAAGCGCCACGCCTTGCTTGTTCGCCCAATCGACGCGGCCGCGCAGCCAGCGCGCCATGACGATTTCCTTGGTGCGGAACAGGTCGAGAAGCTGCGGATGCTGGCTGTAGAAGACCGAGATCTGCTTGCCCAGTTCCGCCATCTTGCGGAAGCCCGGATCGATATTATCTTCGTTGCCGCCGTTCAACTTCGCCATCAGCACGATCAGTTCGATATTCGCGGCGTCGTAGCCGGTGGTGGAGACGGCCCCCTTGTATTCGGGCTTCCACAGATCGAGCCACGAGGTCGGCTCGCCCTTCACCTGCGACGGATCGTAAGCGATGCCGTATTCGCCGAAATTGGTGACGACGCCGTATTCGGAGAAGCGCGCCTTGGGATGCAGTGCGGAAAGATTGGTGACGATCGCGGGATCGAGTTTCTCGAACGCGTCTTGCGCCACGCCGCGGAAGGCCCAGGCGAGATCGCCATGCATCACATCGACCTGCTTGGCCATCGCTTTGGCGAGGCCGTCGGCGCCCGAAGCCGGCACGAACGAGACCTTCACGCCATTGGCGCTTTCGAAGGCGCCGATCGTTTTGCGCACTGTGTCGGTATAGGCGCCGCCGAACGCGGCGACGACGAGTTCCTTTTGCTGGGCGAAAGCGATGCGCGGCGCCGCCAGAAGCCCGATCAGACCTTTTACGACCGTTCTGCGCTTCATTTTTATCTCCATAATTCGGCGCCAAGCGCCCTGTTCGACAAAGAATGTATAGAACCATGATTTATTCATCAACATGAAAATTTACATTCATTGTTACGCGTCGGACCAACCGCGAGGGCGCGAATCCCCCGCCCCATCGTCGAAATTTCGCCGAACCGTCATCGGCATTCGATGGGAAAGCTGTGTCATATGAGGTCTCGAGTTGGCCGGGAGGAAGACGCGATGCGGCGGGCGGTTTTGGTGATTTGCGACGGCCATCGGGCGGATTTTGTGCGACCCGATTTGACGCCCCATATCTGCGCTCTCGCCGCGCGCGGCCGGCGCTTTGCCGAACATCGCGGCATCTTCCCTTCGGTTACGCGCACCTCGTCCGCCAGCATCGCGACGGGTTGCCATCCCGGTCGCCATGGCTTGCACGGCAACACGATGGCGCTGGACGAAGGCGACGGCCTGGTCACGCGCGACGTGGGCAATCCCGATTTCCGCACGCGTATGCGCAAGGCGACCGGCGCCACGCTGCGCGTCCCCACCACGGCCGAGCGCGTCGCCGATTTGCGCGGGCAGATCGTGTTCTCCAACGTATCGCCGGGGGCGGCGATCTTCCACGATCCCGACGGTCATGGTCACGTTTATCACCGCGCGATTTCCTACGGGCCGGGCGAAAGCCAGGTCGCCGATCCGCTGAAGGTTTCGCATGATGCCGCCGGCGACGCGGCGATGACCGAGCGTTTCTGCCGCGAAATCCTGCGTGACCGCCGCCCGACCGTATCGGTGCTGTGGCTCTGCGAGCCCGATCACACGATGCATGCCAGCGAATTGGGCTCGCCCGATCATCTCGCCGCGATCCGCGCCGCCGACGCATGCGTCGGGCGCGTCGCCGAGACGGTCGATGCGCTGCGTGCCGAAGGCGAGGATATTCTGCTGCTCGTGGGCTCCGATCACGGGCAGGAGACGGTCGGCGAAACGATCCGTCTCGATGCGCTGCTGGTCGAAGCGGGCTTGAAGGAATCGTTGAATTCGACGGACATCGCCATTGCCCCCCAAGGCTTCAGCGGCCTCGTCTCGCTCTCCGCCGGGCGCGAAGCGCGTGCCACCGACATCGCGAAATTCCTGCGCGGCCAGGAATGGATCGGCGAAGTCTTCGCCGGCGACGAACTCGCGCGGATCGGCCAAGCGCCGACGCATGGCCTCGCACTCGCCTTCACCTTGCGCGGCGACGGCCGCACCAATCGCTACGGCGTGCCGGGCTACAGCCCGATCGTCATGGCGTCGAGCGACGAACGCGTCAAAGACGGCTTCGGCTCGCATGGCGGGCTGGGGCGCTGGGAACAAAGCCCGTTCCTGGTCGCGCAAGGCGGGGCCGTGCCCGCGACCGGCGCGGTCGTCACGGCGCCGACCTGCATCGTCGATATCGCGCCGACGATCCTGCGCCATCTCGGCCGCGACGCGGCCGGCATGGACGGCAACGCGCTCGATTTTTCCTAAGCGTCGATCGTTTCGCGCAAGGGCGCCATTTCGACCGTCTTGAAACGCGGAACGGCATCGAGCAACGTGCGCGTATAGGTGGCAAGCGGCCGGTTCAACACTTGCGCCGCCGGGCCTTCTTCGATCACGCTTCCGTCCTTCATCACCGCGATGCGGTCGGCCAGCGTTTCAATCGCACCGATATCGTGGCCGATGAACAGCATCGACAGTCCGCGCTTGTCGCGCACCTTGCGCAGCAGCGCCAGTATCTGCGCTTGGATCGTCATGTCCAG
>JAIUNH010000243.1 GCA_020161965.1 Pseudomonadota bacterium | reverse complement strand
AGCGACTCCGGGATAAATACATCTTCGTATTTTTTGCCCCTTCGAACCAAACGCATAGCACACCCGGATTAAATCGCTCGGGAGAGAAGTCGCCAATCTTGACGATGGTCATCCTCGGGCCACCGCTCTTTAGCCGCACCACTTCGCCGATGCTAAAATTCATTTTTATTCCTCATTTTTTCATAACTTCATTGAATATCTCGTCTAGTTTTTCAGATAGTTCTTGGATTTTTGTTCGCAACAATTGGCGCTCAACATAACGAACATCTCCTGGTGCAAGCACCCTCGATTCGAGAGGGGAAAGTTTTGAACGATAGTATTCGATCAAAGAATTTACTGAGGCCAGTCGTGCGGACATCTGCGACGCACTTGCTTGGGCATGCAGGGCCAATTGACTAGCCTCTTGCGCAGCCGCACTTCTCCGCAACTCTTCGCGAGTCTGACTAAGCTCAAGCCGCTGCAAGCGAAGTTCTTCACGCTGGAGCAGGATAGTTACAATCACACCGGCGAAAGCCAAACCGGAGAACAACGCATTAACTGCACCGAACAGATCGCCGAACTGTCCGCGCTCGGACCAATCTCCAAAGAAGTATATGATTGCAGCGGCCGAACCCGCGTGAACAATTAAGATGATCGAGAATACGAGTAATACATGCCAAGGGCGAATGCGGCTGCGCTCGTCTGGCTTTTCGGCTTCTTCGTCCGACATCACCACATCCTATTTCGACAAGACCCCGGATCGCGCCGCCGCTGATGCGACGGCTTGTCCGGGGTGACGATCAATGATCGTCAATTCTTCTTCCAGCCGACGATCGAGGCGAGCGTCATATAGAGCTTGCCCACATCCGCCGACAGGAAGGTCGAGACCAGCACGTTTTCGGGATCGGCCTCGCGCGCGTCCGCGATCAAGCGGTCGTATTGCGTGAGATAATCGGTCACGTAGCGGCGGAAATCCGGATCCTCGGCGTAGCGGCGCTGGACGGTCTTGCCCGTCGGGCCCCAATCCAGGCGCAGCAAGCGGCGCACGAACACGCCGCGATCGCCGCCCAGGAATTCCTTCAACACGCGATCGGTGACCGAGGAGTCGAGGGTCCGCGCCAGATCGATCGACAGCGAGTTGAGGCCTTCGACGACCAGACGCGAGGCGCGTAGGAAGCGGCCGCGCTTGGCTTCGAATTCGCTGGCGGTGAGGCGCGCTTGCGCTTCGTTCGCGGCGGCCGAGGCGGCGGCGAGGTCGTCCGCCTGACGGCGGAAAGCCTCGGTCGCGGCGTTGGCTTCGCCCGTCGCCTTGTCGGCGGCGGCGTCGAGCGCGTCGGTCTGGATCGACAGAAGGCGTTCGGCTTCGCCGATGCGCCGTTCGGCGGCGTCCATCGCTTGGCCCAGTTCGCGCGACTGGCGCGCGAAGCTTTCGCCGACCGAGGCGATGCGCGCCGCGGCTTGACCGACGGCGGCCATAACCTCCTCCGCCCGGCGGCGGAAGCTGTCGGCGGTCGCTTCGAGACGCGTCCCGCCTTCTTGCGCGGCACCCGATAGCTCGTCCGCACGACGGCGCAGGGACTCACCGGTCTGGCCAATGCGCTGGCTCGCCACCGTCGCGGCGTCGGCCGCTTCGCGGGCCTGCCGGTCGAATTGCGCGCCGACTTCCGACAAACGCTCGCCCGCTTCGGCGACGACGCCGTTGAGGTGATCGGCTTGGCCGCGCAGGATGGCGCCAAGCTCGCTCGACCGCTTGCCGAGATTTTCGATCGTGTCGGCCAAGGTCGCGCGCTGCTTGGCGAGTTCGGAATCGACCGTCGCCATGCGCGCGGCGGTGCCGTCCGACATCGCCGAGAGTTCGGCGGCCCGGCGCACCAAAGCTTCGCCCAGCGCATCGAGCTTGGTCGACGAACGGTCGGCCGTGTCGGCGAGCGTGGACGCGTTGGCGCGCAGGATTTCCGCGACCATCGACAAACGCGCTTCGGCCGCGTCCGCCGCCCCGCCCAGATCGACCGTGCGTTCGCGCAAGGCTTGGCCCACCGACGCGACGCGCGTGTTCGCCTGATCGACCGCGATCTGCAGATCGCCGGTGCGCTGGCGGAACGTCTCGCTCGCTTCGGCCATCAACGTGCCGACCGAACCGGCCGCGCGGTTGAGATCAGCCAGACGCTGGCGGAACGTCTCGCCGCTTTCTTCCAAGCGCCCGGCGGTTTCGACCGCATGCGTGGCCAAAGCCTGCAAGCGGCGCTCGGCCTCCGCGCCCGTATCGCCGACCTTGCCGGTCGCGATATCGGCGACATTGCCCATTTCGACCGCGCGGTCGCGGAACGCATCGGCGGTGGCGCGCAAGCGTGCGGCCGCATCGTCCGACGCGCGGCCTACGGCGGCGGCTTGCGTTTCCAATTGCGCGCCAAGCTCGCCCGCCCGGCCCGACGCGGTTTCCATCGTCTTGAGCAAGGTGAGCGACTGGTCGCGCAAACCGGCATCGATGGCGCCGACACGCAGCGCCGCGCGATCGGCGGATTGGTCGAGCTCGCCCGAGCGTGCCCGCAGCGAGTCCGACGATTCCTTCATCTTCTGCGCCGCCGTCGCGGCGATGGAGGCCAACTCGCCCGAACGCTGGTCGAGCAACGCCGCCACATCGTTGATGCGCGAAGAAGCCGATTGGCCGGTCGCGAGAAGTTCGCTTGTCTCCCGACGCAATGCATCGCCCGCATTGGCGATCGCCTTGACCGATTCGGTCGCGGTCTCGTCGAGATCGGCCCCGCGCTGACGCAAGGCAAGCCCCGCTTCGTCGAGGCGCGCCAGCGTGCGGTCGGCGGCGGCGTTGGTTTCCGCCGTGCGCTGCGCGATCGCGGTTTCCAACAGATTGGCGCGATCCAGGCCCTGATTGGCGGCGTGGACGAGGCCTTGCGTTTCCTGGCGGAAATTCGTGCCCGCCTCGCGCACATGCTGGGCGGCGGCATCCGACGCGACGACGAGCGCCGCGTTCTCGCGCTTGGTCACCTCCGACGACGCCAACATACGTTCCGACGCGCGATCGACCGCATGCGCCACTTCATGGCTGTCGCGCGCCAAGGCTTCGGCCGAGGCGTCCAGGCGACGCACCACGCCCTGCATATCCGAATCCGCCATCTGCGAAATCGAACGCACCGTATCGCCCGAGGCGCGCAGACGTTCGTCCAGGCGATGCGAGGTGCTTTCAAGTTCGCGCGCGCGCGCGTCGATATCTTGCGCGGTCGCCGACAGGCGGGCTTGCGCGTTCGCCGCCGTGTCGTCCAGCGCGGCCGTCTTTTGGCGCAAGGCTTCGCCCGAACGATCGAGCGTTTGCGCGGTTTCCGACGCGGCGTCGGACAAAGCCTGCGTGCGCTGCGCCAGCGTCTCGCCCAATGCTTCCAAGCGCTCGCTCGTCGCGCGATCGGCGGCGGCGAGTTCTTCGGTGCGCAAGCGCAGCGTATCGGCATAAGCGTCGGCGCGCTCGATGCCGAGTTCGGCCGCGCGCGTCAGCGACAGCGTCTGGTCGCGGAAGGTTTCGCCCGCTTGGCGCATGCGCCCGCCCGCCTGATCGGCGGCGAGGCCGAGTTGCTCGGTCTCGCGTTTCGCGGCGTCGGAATTCGCTTCGATCCGCGCCCCCGTGCGGTCGAGGGCGGCGGACACTTCGCGTGCGTCGTCGGCCAAGGCTTGCGTCGCCGTATCCAAGCGGCGCACGGCGGATGCGACGGCGTTCTCGGATTCGGCCCCGCGCGCGCGCAAGGCTTCGGCGGTTTCGTTGAGGCGGTCTTGCGCGGACAAAGCCGTCGCGTCGAGATCCTTCGCCTTGCGCTCGATCTCGGCGGCGGCGTCGCCCATGCGATCCAACGCCGTATCGGCGGCGCGCTCCAGCGCTTCGGTGCGCTGGCGCACCGCTTCGCCCGAAGTGCCGAGCTTGTGCGCGACTTCGCTGGCCGTATCGCCCAACGCCACCGCACCGTCGCGCAAATTCGCGGCGAGCGTGTCCATGCGCTGGGTCGTGCGTTCGGTCGCCCCGTCGATCTCGTCCGCGCGGCGCTTGAGCGTTTCGCCCAGTTCCGTCGCACGCGCGAGCGACAGCTCCGCCGAATGGGTCATATCCTGCGTATGGACGCGGAAGCCTTCGCTCGTCGCGCGCACGCGTTGTGCGGCTTGATCGGCGGCGACGACCAATTCGTCCGAGCGGCGGCGCGCGACTTCGGCCGACGCGTCGATGCGCGACGCCACGCGATCCAAGGCTTCCTGCCCGCGCTGTGCGGTCGTTTCCAGTGTGGCGTGGGATTCGCCCACGCGGCGATTGACCGCATCGAGTTCCTCGCTGCGCACACGCAGCGCGGCGCCGGCGGCATCCACCGTCGCCTTGGCGCGCGCGGCGGCTTCGGCCAGCGCGTGGTTTTCCGATTGCAGCAGCGTTTCGGCCGCTTGCGCTTCGGCGGACAAGGCGCCCGACATGCGCAGCAGCGTTTCCACTTCGCGCGACAAACGCTGGCCCGCTTCGATGCCCGTGCGCCCGGCCGTGTCGGCCGATTCGATCAGGCCCGAGCCGTGGCGGCGCAAATCCTCGCCGATCGCGGCGGCCTTGGCCTCAACGGCTTCGCCCGCCAGCGCCAAATCGCGCGCGGCTTCAGAGAAGCCGGCATTGGCCGCCCCGACGCGCGCCAAGGCTTGACCCGCCGCATCCGCCAATTCGCGCGACTGCGTTTGGAACGTCTCGCCCGCCGCGCGCACGCGCACCACTGCCTGATCGGCGGCGGTGGCAAGCTCGTGGCTTTGGCGGCGCACGGATTCGCTTGAGGCTTCGGTGCGCGCGGTGAGACGTTCGAGCGTGCTTTGCATCGCGCGCGTTTCGCCGCCCAGCGTCGTGGCGACTTCGCTCATGCGGGTCGAGGCGTTGGCGACGTCTTCGGTACGCGAGCGGATCAAATCGCCCGCCGCGACGATCTTGCCTTCGGCGGCACCCGAGGCGTCGGCCAAGGCCTCGATCTGCGTGCGCAGCGTCGTTTGCGTCGCGTCGGATTGCTTGGCGAGATCGCGCGCGGTTTCGACCAGACGATCGGCGATGCTTTCCAGCGCTTCGCCCGCCGCTTCGGCTTGACGCTTGGCCGAGCCGATTTCGACCGACGCCGAATTGGCACGGCCTTCGGCGGTTTCGGTCGCATCGACGAACGCCTCGGCCTGACGGCGCAGCAAATCGCCCACTTCGCGCGCGCGGTCGAGCGCCTTTTCGGTCGCGTCGACCAATGCGCCAGTCTGATCGGCGAGGATGGCGCGGATTTCGGCGGCCCGGCTGCGCGCGCGCTCGGTCGTCTCGGCAAGGTCCTGCGACTGTTCGCGCAAGGCTTCGCGGATCGCGCCCGCATTGGCGGCGGTTTTCTCGTTCGTCGCGGCGAGGCGCTCCACCTGCTCGCGTAAAGTGGCGTTGATCTCGCGCGACTGCGACATCGCGCGGTCGGACGCACCCGACAAAGCTTCGGCCTGTTCGCGCACGGCGGCTTCGACGATCTGCACGCGGCTGGTCAACAAGCCGGTGACGCGTTCGAGCCCTTCGGCATGGCGACGCAAACCGGCCATCACCTGCATGGCGCGCGTCGCGGCTTGGTCGGACACGGTCGTGAGTTCGCCGGCCTGCGACGCCAAACCCTGGCGCGCTTCGGCCAAACGGCGCGTGGCGGCATCGGACGCGTCGGTCAACGCGCGCGCTTGGTCGTGCAGCGTGACGGCGATCGATTGCAGCTTCGTATCCGCCTGATCGGCGGGATAGACGAGCTCGGCCAGACGCACTTCGAGCGCACGCGCATGGCGCACCAAATCCTGGCCGCGCGCGCGATAGCCGAGCACGAACCACAACACGAGCAGCGGCATCGTGGCGCCGGCAACGAACGCACCCAGTTCGTGCGGCAGCATCGACGCGAAGGCGCCAAGGCCGATATAGGCGATCGCGTACCAAAGAACGGCGACGGCCCAAACGGCCGATGCGGCCAAAGCCGCCGCCATCGTGCGCTTGCCGGCGGGGGCGAGCGGTTCGTAGACCGGACCGGCGGGATCGTTGGCCGCGCGCAGACGTTCCTGCTCGCGCTCGGCCGCACCGCTCAGGACGCGCAAACGCTGGGAACCGGGACCGGAGTTGTTGTCGTTCTCGCTCATGTTCTATGCCGCCCGTTTGCGCCGCCGGATCA
>JAIUNH010000242.1 GCA_020161965.1 Pseudomonadota bacterium | reverse complement strand
GACGCTGTTCGTCTCGACGCAGACGCTGGGCACGGGCCGCACCACGGTGCTGCAAGGGGCCGTGCATCTGGGCATCTTCGCCGTCTTCATTCTGCTGTCGGCGCTGCCGTGATCAGTCGAACAGGAATTTGACGCCGAAGGCGCCGGGGGCGAGCAAGCCGGTCGCCCAGATGAACGCCGAGGCGACGTTCGCGGCTTGAAAGGGCCAGAACTTCATCCGGCAGGTGCCCGCGACGATGGGCACGGCCGCGCGCAACGGTCCGAAAAAGCGGCCGAAGAAAACGCTGAGCGTGCCGAAGCGTTCGAAGAAGCGCATGCCGCGCGGCAGCAGATCGGGCTGCTTGGTGAACGGCCAGATATGGGCGAGGCGATCGCCGTAATGCCAGCCGACCCAGTACGAAATCCAGTCGCCGAAAATGGCGCCCAAGGCGGCGGCGGCCCAGATCGGCCAGAAATTGAGATCGGTCGCCCCGATCAACGCGCCGATGCCGACCAGCATCACCGTGGCGGGGAATAGCAGCGACAGAAAGGCGAGCGATTCGCCGAAAGCGAGGACGAACACGATGGGGGCGGCCCATACGCGGTTCGTTTCAACGAATTTTACGACCAGGTCGGCGAACTCGGCGATCGTCATGATCGCCGAGTGTGCCGTGCGTTCGGCCGTTGGATCAACCGTCCGATTACTTGGTCAAGCTGCGGACGAAATCGGCATGCGCGCCGGAATGGCCGCCACCCTGATTGCCGCCGCCCTGGTGACCGCCACCATGACCATGGCGCTTGCCACCCTGGCCGCGATGATTGCCGCGCTTCGGGCCGCCGCGATGCGGACCCTTGCCGTGGCCCTGATGACCATGGGGAGCATCGGCGCGGCGATGATGTTCGTGACGCTGACCCTGGGGCTGCTGGCCTTGCGGCTGCTGACCTTGCGCGTGATCGGGGCGCGCTTCCTGCGGCCGGGCGTCGCCCTGGGCGTGACGCTGTTCGCCGTGATGATGCTGGCCGCCATGACGCTGCTCACCATGGCGCTGTTCGCCGTGACGCTGTTCGCCCCCACGCTGTTCACCATGCCGGTTGCCGCCGCGATGGCGTTGGCCGCCATTGCGGTGCTGGCCGCCATGGCCGTGCCCATTGCCGTGACCGTGACGACCGCCACGGAACGAGCGCGGGTCGCGCTCGGCCGGTTCGTTCAGCGAAGCACCTTCCGGCATCGCCGGCATCGGGATGCCTTCGGGGGTGGCGACGAACGGCACTTGCAGCTTGGTCAGGCGTTCGATGTCGCGCAGGAAGGCGCGCTCGTCCGGCGCCACCAGCGCGATCGCGATACCCGATTTGCCCGCGCGCGCCGTGCGGCCGATGCGGTGAACGTAAGCCTCGGGCACGTTCGGCAGTTCGTAGTTGATGACGTGCGACACGCCGTCGACGTCGATGCCGCGCGCGGCGATATCCGTCGCGACCAGCACCTTGATATGGCCGTCGCGGAACGCGTCGAGCGCACGCTCGCGCTGGTTCTGGCTTTTGTTGCCGTGGATCGCGGCGCACGGGATGCGCGCGAAATCCAGGAACTTCGACACGCGGTCGGCACCGCGCTTGGTGCGCGTGAACACGATCGCGCGCGTGCAATCCGGCGATTGCAGGATCGCGCCCAGCACGCCGCGCTTGGCTTGGTTGTCCAGCGCGATGGCGCTCTGTTCGATGCGCTCGATGGGCTTGGACGCCGGGGCGACGGCGATTTCCTGCGGGTTGCGCAGGAAGTTCGACGCGAGCTGGCGGATTTCCTTGGGCATCGTCGCCGACAGCAGGATCGTCTGACGCTCGCGCGGCAGCATCGACATCAGGCGGCGGATCGCCGGCATGAAGCCGAGATCGAGCATCTGGTCGGCTTCGTCGAGCACGATGACTTGCGTGTGCGCCAGCGTGGCCGCACCCGTGCTGATATGGTCGAGCAGGCGGCCGGGGGTGGCCACCAGAACGTCGAGGCCGTTCGCCATCGCGCGGATCTGGCCGCCGGGCGCCACGCCGCCGACCACGACCGCGGTGCGCGGACGGACATAGGCGCCGTAGCTACGCACCGAATCTTCGATCTGCGAGGCGAGTTCGCGCGTCGGCGCCAGGATCAACACGTGATTGGCGCGTGCGGGTGCGCGCTTATTCTCGGCCGCGAGGCGCGCGAGCAGCGGCAGCACGAAGGCGCCGGTCTTGCCCGTACCGGTCTGCGCGATGCCGACGACATCGTTGCCGGCGAGGATCGCGGGGATCGCCGCTTCCTGGATCTTGGTGGGGGTGACGTGCTTTTGGTCGGCGAGGGCCCGCAGAATCGCTTCGGGAAGGCCGAGATTGTTGAAGTCGGTCATAAATACAAAAACTCTCGTTCGCCCAGCGCGCGGAATCATCCGCGCGGGGCAGGGTCGTTCGATGGAAGCGTGACGTGGAACAGCCGCCGGGGATGGTCCCGCGAAGGGACCGGCGAAAACCGGGGCTAAGTGAACCGAGACCCGAAAATCGAAACCGCGACCTCGGGCGCATGGGCGCCATCCACGTAAGGTCGTCGGATGGCGGCTATATGCGGTATCGCTTTCCCGAAAGCAAGTGAAAGCCGCGCATGGCCGCCGCGCGTTCCGGCTAATCGTCTGCGGCGGCTTGGCTTTCGGCGTGTTTGAGCGCCGTTTTTATGTCGCTGCGGGCGTCCTGGATCAGGAAGCGCAGCGCTTTTTCCGCCGCCGCCGGTTTGCGGCCCGCGATGGCGCGCAACACCGCCCGGTGCAGGCCGACCGCTTCATGGGCACCCTCCGACGAGCGAACCGAATGATGGAACGACACGTTCAACAACGCGCCCAGCAGCGGGGCGAGCGACGCGACGAATTGATTGCCCGAAGCCGCCAAGATCGATTGATGGAACTCGAGATCGGCGGCGACGTAATGGCCTTTGTCGTCCACCGCGTCGGCCATCAGGGTCAGGGCCGCTTCGATGCGCGCGATATCGGCCGGTGTCGCGCGCTGTGCGGCCAAGCGTGCCGCCATCGGTTCGATCGTCAAACGCAGTTCCAGCAGATCGTCGAGGAAGCGCGCATCCACGCCGGCGGCGACACGGAATCCGACCACGTCGGGATCGAACTGGTTCCAATCGGCGAAGGGCCGCACGCGTGTACCCCTTCGCGGGCCGGTCACGACCATGCCCTTGGCGGCGAGCGTCTTGATCGCCTCGCGCACCACGGTGCGGCTCACGCCCAACTCGGCGCCGATTTCGGGTTCGGTGGGCAAGGCAGCCCCCGCCGCCATGCGGCCGCGAATGATTTTGCGCGCGATCTTCGCGACCGCATCGCCGTGAATCCCGGCCGCGCGTTTTCTCCCGGACATCGCGCGATGATGACGGGTGCGCCGGACGGTGTAAACGTCAGTTCGGCCGTGCCTGGAACAGCTCGCGCAGATCGTCGGCGGCCAACGCCAGATCCGAGAGATGCGGGTTGAGCGCCAGCGCCTTCTCCCACGCGGCCAAGGCCGCCGCCGGCTGGCCCTGACGAAGGGCGATCTGCCCGAACCCGGCCAGCGCGCCGTAATGGCGCGGTTCGCGCGCCAGGGTTTCCAGAATGTCGGCGACCGCGTCGGCGTCGCGTTCTTCGATGAAGGCGAGGGTGGCGCGCTTGTTGAACGCCTCCGCCCAATCCGGCCAGCGCGCGCAGAGGTCGTCGAGCAATTCGCGTGCGGTGCGCCCGTCCTTGGCGATGATCTTGCCGATCGCCTCGTGCATCGTATCGACGGCGCTGGTGTCGGGGTGGTCGGTCCAAATGCCCCAGATCAAATCGCCGATATCCTCGGCCGAGCGCTTCAGCTTGCGCGCGGCGATCTCCTCGAACAGCCGGTCCAGGCGTTTCGAGACACCGCGCGGCGGCGGCTTCTCGCACAAAGCGATCAGCTTTTTCAGCGCGGCGGCGATATCGGGCTTGGTCTCGACCATCGACGGAAATCTTAGCATGCGCGCGTTTCGGGCTATAGTCGCGCGCGCATGACAATTCCACGACTCGTCTCCGTCGGGGCGACCTGCCTCACCACCATCTACCGCGTCGACGCGATCCCGGCCGCCCCGGGCAAGGCGCTGGCCCATCAGGCCGCGCGCGTCACCGACGGTATGGCGATTTCCGCCGCCTGCGCCTTTCAGCGCCTGGGCGGGCACGCCGCGATTTGGGCGCGCGTGGGATCGGATGCGCAAGGCAAGGCGATGAAGGCCGAACTCGCCGAAACCGGCGTGAATGTCGATGCGATCCGCGAATGCCCGGGCGGCAATTCGTCCCATGCCAGCGTGACGGTCGATGCGAAGGGCGAGCGGATCGTCATCGTCTATCACGATCCCGGGCTCGATCCCGATCCGGCTTGGCTGCCGCTCGACGATTTGGCGAAAGCCGATTTCGTCCATTCGGACGTGCGCTGGATCCAAGGCTCGGTCCATACGTTGACGGCGGCGCGCGCGCGCGGCATACGCGCGATGCTCGACGCCGAAACCACCGCGCCCGATATCCTGGCCACGCTTGTGCCGCTCGCCACGCATGCGGTGTTCTCCGATGCCGGGCTCGCCGTGCATACGGGTATTGCGGATGTGGAGCAGGGCTTGCGCGACGTCGTCGCGCGCAAAACCCACGCGCATGTCGGTGCCAGTTGCGGCGCCAAGGGCTATTACTGGATCGAAGACGGCGCGCTGCGCCACGTGCCCGCGCCGCGCATCGATGCGGTCGATACGCTGGCGGCGGGCGACGTGTTCCACGGCGCGCTGGCGCTGGGCCTCGCCGAAGGGCGCAGCATCGAGCAGGCGGCGCAGCTGGCGTGTGCTGCCGCTTCGCTCAAATGCACGAAATTCGGCGGGCGCTTGGGTTGCCCCACGCGCGAGGAAGCCGAAGCGTTTATGCGGGGCGCTTGAAGCTCGCGGCTTGACGGGCCAGCGTTTCGATCGCCTTCCAATCGCCCTTGGCGATCGCGTCGGCGGGCGTCACCCACGATCCGCCGACCTGCAGGCAGTTGGGCTGCGATAAATGGGCAAGCACGTCGCCCGGCTTGACGCCGCCGGTCGCGCAGAACACGAGATCGGGGAACACCGGCTTGATCGACGCGAGCCACGGAATCGCACCGATCACGTTGGCCGGGAACAGCTTCAATTCCTTGAAGCCCATTTCGCGCGCGAACATCGCTTCGCTGGTCGTTTCGATACCCGGCAGGAAGGGGAAATTCGCCTGGCGCACGGCCTTCAGCAATTCGGGCGTCATGCCCGGCGACACGCCGAACTGGGCGCCGGCCCCCATCGCGCGATGCAGGTCGGTGGCGTTGAGGATCGTGCCAGCACCAATGATCGCCTCGGGGGCGGCCGCGCGCATTGCTTCCAAGCCCTTCAGGGCGGCCGGCGTGCGCAGCGTGATTTCGAAGACCTTGATACCGCCCGCGACCAACGCCTTGGCGATGTCCCCGGCGGCGACCGGATCGGCGACCGTTAGAATCGGCATGACGGCGCCCTGGGCCATAATCTCGCGCATCGGCAAATACTTGGCGGTCATCCCTTGCGTTCCTTACCTTGGGTGTTGGCCGTGGGTGTTTTCGGGCGGACCCTAGGCGCCGCCCTGTCCGCTGTAAAGTGCGGGAACGCCCGCGAATGTCTGACGACCGGAACTTTTCGCGTTATCCTTGGCCCGCGATGGACCCGACCGCCATGCCGCCCCGTCTTGCCGGAACCCGGCCGCGCCGTTTGATGGCGGCGGTAAGCGGCGTTTGTTTGGCGGCGTTGGCGGGCACCTGGACGATCCGCGAATGGTACGCGGATCACGCCATTCAGCGCGCGGTGGAGGAAGCCGGCGCCGAAGTCGAGCGTGCTGTTCGTCTCTACGCCGCAAGCATCGAACGCACAATCGCCGTCGCCGACGCCGCCGTGCGCGCTTCGCGTGGCGCATGGCGCCGCGAAGGCGACGCGGTCGATCTCGACCGCGTGCTGGCGGGCTATGCCGATGGGCCGGGCGGGATTTTCGATATCGTCGCGGTCGACGCGAACGGCAGGGCGATCGCGATTTCCGGCGCGCCCGACGCGCGCGGGCGGGATCTGTCGGATCGCCCGAGCGTCAGGGCGCTGGCGCAAGTGCAAGGCGACCCGCTTTATGTCGGTCGGCCGGCGGCCGGCGTGGACGGCGATCCG
>JAIUNH010000241.1 GCA_020161965.1 Pseudomonadota bacterium | reverse complement strand
CGAGGAAGGTGCCGGCCGGACGGCAGGTCGGGGTGGCGCTCAGCCCGCCGAAATTGATCCCGGGATAGCGCAGGCAGATCTGGGTGATCTGCTGGCCGCTGGAATCGCTGGTGCTCTCGACCGTCCACTGACCCTGGAAGATGCGGCGCTGGCCGACCATCCAGACGAGGTCGCGCCCGTCCGCGGTCGAATAGTGTATCTGGGCCGGGCCGGGGCCGCGGGTCCACAGCCAAGTGTGGTTGCCCATCGCCCGCGCAGCACCATGGACCGTCGAATTCTCCACCGCGTAGTCGATGGCGGGCATCGGGGTGGCCGGGTTCGTCGGGGCGTCCGAGGGCTGGCTGCAGGCGGCCAGCGCGAGCGCCAGCGGCGAGAGGACGAACGCGGGGACGAAGGCGGAGCGGACGGACATGGCGGGCTTTCCTCGGGAATCTACGGGGCTTGGGTCGCCCTTCGGCACGCATACCATATGTAGGGACGCAAGGGGGACATGCGATAAGGCGGGAATAGAGGCTGGTTTTTGCGAGCCGGGTTGTCTACTAACCCCCGTTCTTTGCAAGAAGCAGCTGCCAGGAGGATTGGCCCCTATGCGTGTCTACTACGATCGTGATGCCGATGTGAACCTGATCAAGGGCAAGAAGGTCCTGATCGTCGGCTACGGCAGCCAGGGTCATGCCCACGCCATGAACCTCCGTGATTCGGGCGTGAAGGACGTGCGCATCGCGCTCAAGGCCGGTTCTGCCACGATCAAGAAGGCCGAGGGCGCCGGCTTCACCGTCATGACGCCGGCCGAAGGCGCCAAGTGGGCCGACATCGTCATGATGCTGACCCCGGACGAGCTGCAGTCGGACATCTACAACGCCGACCTCGCCGGCAACATGAAGCAGGGCGCGGCGCTGGCCTTCGCGCACGGCCTCAACGTCCACTTCAACCTGCTGACCCCGCGCGCCGACCTTCCCGGCGTCGGGCGGAACTTGCAGGAACATCCCGGCATTTCCGTATCCGCGATGCTGCGGCCCGAAGCGCGGCTCAAAGGCACCACCCGCCGGCATATCCATCTGGGTCTGCGCTATTCGTCCGGCGTCGGCGACGATCCCAACGACATGTTCCTGATGGCCGCCGCGAAATCCGCCTGGCATCCGCTGGGCGAGCGCATCGCGACCTTCATCGCCTGGATCAACAAGCCCGCCTCGCGCGGCAGCGTCGTGTTGGAACGCCAGGGCACGCGCCTGAAGCCGGTCGCGAATTTCCAGTTCCTCGCCGAAGCCTCCGACCGCGCGCGCTTGAAGGGTGCCGTGCGCTTGATGGCGCGGCTCGTCGCGACCGATCCTCTGGCACGGCATTTGATCGCCCCAGCACCTTCCAGCTACGGCGGCTGGGCGAAGAAACTCGGCCTCAAAACCTTCCGCAACTACGCGCTAACGGCGACGGCGAGCCTGATGCTCGACGCGATCCCCGCTTTGCGCGAAAGCTTCGCGCGCGAATTCGTCGGCGGCGGCAGATTGATCGACGAACTCGTCGCCGACGACGCGGCGCTGGAAGCGCATCTCGTCGCCAAAAGCTTCGGCCAATGGCATCCCTGCGGCACCTGCAAGATGGGCGCGGCAAGCGACCGCGACGCGGTGATCTCCCCCGCCGACGCGCGCGTGCACGGGATCGGCGGCTTGCGCGTGGTCGATGCGTCGCTCATGCCCAGCGTGCCGCGTGCCAATCTCAACATTCCGACCATTATGGTCGCCGAGAAAATGGCCGACGCGATCAAGCGTTCGCGTTAATCCTCGACGCATTCCGGTGGCAGATCGAAACCGCCCGCGACGTTGACCACCGCTTGGCGTTCCAGCGCGGCGTAGTTGCCGCGCGACTGGCGCGGGCAATCGCGCGCGAACCCGCCCGCGACCAGCAAGGCCGCCACGTCCTTACCGTTCACCCGGCAGCGTGCCAGCGGCAAGCGTTCGGCCATCTGGCCCGTGGTGATGCAGGTCACCGGATTACCGGCGATCAACTGGCGCAGATGCTGTGCGGCCGTGTAGCCGCCATACTCGTTGAGCCGGGGAGCGGCGATGCCCCACAAGCGATAACGCTGGCCCGCGATGCTCACCACGTCGCCGCGTTCGGCTTCGATCGGCATCGCTGAGTCCGGGCGCGCGATACCGCCGTCGCGCGGAATGGCGCCGCTTTCGATCTGGTCGGTCCGATCCTGCAAGCGGCGCTGAAGTTCGTGATTGAGGTCGATCGGAAAATTCGTCTGCGCCGCCGCAACGGCGGGCAAAAGCAGCGCGGCGATGATCAGGGCGCGGATCATTCGACCAGCATGCGCCAGCTATGGCCGAGCCATGTGTAGCTCGCGAAACCGACAGGCACGGCGAGGATGATCGCCGCCAGCATCCATTTGCGCGCCGATACATCGACCGGCCGCGACATCCGCCAGCAGCCGAGCAACGCCAAGGACAGCGCGCCGATGGCGAAACCGCCGATTACATCCGTCCAAGTATGTGCGGTCGTCTCGACCCGCGACCAGCCCGACAGCAGCGCGATCGGAACGATGAACGGCAGATTGAGCCACATGCCGCCGCGCCCGCCCATCAAGATCGAGATCATGCCGCCATAAAACGCGACCGCGACGCAGACATGGCCGCTGGGGAAATGCGGAAAATCGGCGCTGTCGCGCAGCAGCATCTTGAGAAGGCCGGTCGTCGCGGCGGCGAGCACGAAGGCGAATGCCCAGCGCAAGGCGGGTTCCGCGGCCCCGCGCGCCAGCAGCATCAGCACAGCGGCGACCAGCAGCGGCGCCACGAAGCCGACATCCGCGAGCGTGTTCAGCCACTCCATGGCGCTCAAAGAAAGCGATAGAGGAAATCGGAAATATGGATCTTGCGCTTGTTGATGACGACACCCAGCGATGTGCCGCCATTGGCGTAGACCTGATGGACGAGTTCGTGGATCACCGGCACGCGGGTCTTTTCGGATTCGGCGACCACGACCGTCCCGCTCATGAAGCGCGCCAACACCAGCGAGAACGCCACGTCGCGCGCCGGGCCGCTATCGACGATGATCCATTGGAAGCGCCGGCGCAGCAGCGCCACGATTTCGCTGAGCGCGCTGATCGACAGCGTGCGGCCGTTATAGCCTTTCCGATCGACGACCGGCGGCGTCAGCGACATCAGCGACAGATTGCTCCGGTGCATACGGTGCATCGCCGCCTCGAGGCTCGCCTTACCCTGTTGCACTTCCTGCAGGCTCGCGCCGACATCGATACCCACGCGCTGGAATTGCGACATCTTCAGCGGATCGGCGTCGATCAACGCCACGGGCGCATCGACGTTCAGCGCCGTGAACTCGGCCAAGCCGCCGGCGATGGTCGACACGCCGCAGCCCGGATGCGGGCCCAGCACCTGCACCGCGAAAGACGGATCGTCCTTGCGCAGCATCGCCAGCTTGTTGAACAGCGTGAACAGCGGCTGACCGGCACCCGCATCCTCGGGCAGCCAATCGGCCTGCGGTGCCGCCGCCGCTTTGTGATTTCCGAACAGCATCGAATCAGTCCTTCGTCCGGGCACCAGCATAAACCGCCAGCGTTTGCGCAACCATGCGGGCGACGCCGCCGCCGCGAATCCGCGAAATCGCGTTATTCGCCAGCGAGTCGCGCAGCGCCTTGTTTTCGACGATCTCGATCAAAGCGGCGGCGAAAGCGTCGATATCCCCGACTCGGGGCACGATGATGCCGTTCTTGCGATCGTCGATCAGGTCGCGCGTGCCGCTAACCTCGGTCGCGACGACGGGCAAGCCGATGCCCGCCGCCTCCAGCATCGTGTAGCTGAAGCCTTCGTAACGGCTGGGCAGCGCCAGCAAATCGAAGCCCGCGTAGTAGCTTAAAGATTCGCGCGCACCCAGCCAGCTGACGGCGCCATCGCAGCCAAGATCGACGGCTTGGCGCTTCGCTTGGTCGCGCCATTCGCCATCGCCGATCACGATCAAGCGCGTGTCGGGATACTTCGCCCATGTCCGGGCGAAGGCGGCGACCATCACGTCGATCGCCTTGTGCCGGCTTAGCCGCCCGACGAAACCGATCGCCACGTGATTTTCCGACAGGCCCAACTCGGCGCGCACCGCTTCGCGCGCGCGCGTGCGCGGGGGCGGCTCGGCGCCATTGAGCACGACGCAAATTTTACGGCGCGGAATGCCCAACGATTCGAGATGCGCGCCCTCGCCCGTCGACACCGCGATCAGAATGTCGGTCAGGCACGACAACACCCATTCGCCGGCGTGATAGACGATGCGCTTGGGCAACGGCAAATCGGGATCGAGGGTGGAGATGGCGTGCGGCGTATAGACGATCTGCGCGCCGGACCCAATCCCCGCGAGTCTTGCGATCATGCCGCCTTTCGACGAATGGCCGTGAATCACGTCGAACGGGCCTTTCGCGGCGATAATGCGGCGCACCGCCAGCACCGGCGCCAAATCCCACGGGCCGGGTGCGCGCCGCATCGGGATCGGCGTGAATTCCACGCCGGCGGCGGCAAGCCGTTCGCGCCCGGCGCGGAAGATACCGTCCTCGCGCTTTGGCGAATAAATCACGCTCACGCGATGCCCGGCGGCGATCGCCCCATCGACGAGGTCCAGCACATTGCGCGCCACGCCGGTCGCGGCGGATTCGACGATGCAGAGGATGTTCATAGACGCGGCGCCCCCACCCGGATCAGCAGCCGCCCCAGAAACAGCAGCGCCAACAACACATAGACGCCGAAAAACGCCGGCGTGAACACGAGACTATCGACGATTTGCAGCACCAGGAATCCCGTCCACACGACGTATTGCGGAATATAAGGATGCGAACCCGGCGGTGCGTCGAGCGTATCGGCGATCCAGTGCATGATCCGCCCGACCAGAATGCCGTAGATGAAGCCGCCGATGCACAGACCCGGCAGGCCGAAATTCACGTACATCTCGCCGAAGATCGGCGGGCGCAGGCCGCTATGGAAAGCGGGATCGAGGCCGGCGAGCATCGGCGTCACGCGGCCGAAGCCGAATTGCTCGCGGAAGGGAAACATATAGGTCGGGATGAAGCTCAGATACCCGGCGATATAGGTTTTGCCCCAGTAGAAATCGACGCTGTCGAGCCCCGACAGGATCCACGCGAAATCGCGCAGGTCGGAGAGATTATTGCCGTAGAGCAAGGCGCGAATCATGTCGAGTTGATCGCGGCCAGACACCGTATCGCCGCGCAAGGTGGCGATCGACAACGCGGCACTCGCCAGCACCACGGCGCCCAGCAGCAGCATCGGCAGATTGCCGAAGCGACGCGGCATGCACATCATCACCGCGATCTGCATCAGCGTCAGCACCGCGACGGTGCGGTTGCCGCCGACCACGCCCAGCACGGCGATCGCCACGCCCAGCGCAATGAAGCCGCGGCTCTTGCGCGTATCGCCGTAGAGCACGACGGCGACCGCGACGAAGGGCAGAATCTGGCTCCATAGATTATAGACCGGGCGAAGCTCGTTGCGTTCGAACACCAGCGAGCGCGCGACGAGCGGCTGAAACCCGAGGGCGAACATCAACAAGGTCAGACCGACGACCATGCCCACGCCCAGCACGACGCCGCCGCCGCTGTTCCAGCCATTGGCGACGATCCCATAGACGATGCGGCAGCCGAGCGGCGCCCCACGCATCGTGACCCGCGCGACCAAAATGCCGATCACCATGCACACGAAGCCCGTCAGCGTCAGATAGAACGCCGTGTCGATATAAGCGAGGATCGCTTCGAAATGCCGGGAGGTCGCCACGATGTTATGCGCCGACCACGCGAAGGGATACATCACCACGATCTTCAGGAAAAAATTGAAGCCGAAGAAATAGCTGGCGAAGGACAAGGCGCCCCAGCGGCGATAGTCGCGCATGTAGAACAGCGCGAACGCCAGCGTGCAGATCCCCAAGACCAGCCAATTCGTCGGCGGGATGCGGCCAAGAACGAGCCACGGATCGATGCGCATCATGGCGCGGTCTCCGCGCGGCGCAGCGCAAGCGGCAAGCGCAGCGCGAGCCAGGCGTAAAGCGCCGCGCCCAACGCATAGGCCCCGGCGTAAAATTCCAGGAAGCGGACGACGTCGATCCCCGTTAGCGCGGCGGCGACCGCAACCACGGCCATGATCGCGGTCATGATTCCCGCCGCGCGCACGATCGCGGGGAAATGCCCGGTATGAACCAGCAG
>JAIUNH010000240.1 GCA_020161965.1 Pseudomonadota bacterium | reverse complement strand
CGCGGCACCTGCCGAGGGCGGCTGAGCTGACGGAAGCGCGCGCGTGAGCGGGGACATGCGCGGGTGACACAGAAACTCGTCCTGTCGATCGACGCGATGGGCGGCGATGCCGCGCCCGCGATGGCGGTCGGCGGCTGCGAACTCGCGTCCGAGCGTTTCCCGTTCGTCGAGTTTTTGCTCTATGGCGACGAGCCGCGTCTGGCGCCGCTGGTGGCGCAAACGCGCTATCTGAAGTCGCGTGCGCGAATCGTCCATACGCCCGATGTCGTGACCGGCGACATGAAGCCGTCGGTCGCGTTGCGCTCCGGGCGCAAATCCTCGATGCGTCTGGCCATCGACGCGGTGAAGGACGGCGAGGCGGCGGGCGTCGTTTCCGCCGGCAATACCGGCGCGATGATGGCGATGGCCAAGATCGCGCTGCGCATGGTGCCGGGCATCGACCGGCCGGCGATCGCGACGATGTTCCCGACCACGCGCGGCGAGAGCGTGATGCTCGACCTCGGCGCCAATGTCGAATGCGACGCCAACAATCTCGTGCAATTCGCGCTGATGGGCGAAGTGTTCGCGCGCACCGTACTCGGCCTCAACCAGCCAAGCGTCGGTTTGCTCAATGTCGGCTCCGAGGAAATGAAGGGCCACGAGGAACTGCGCTTGGCCGCAGCCCAGCTGCGTGAAACCCATCTGCCGATCCGCTTCCACGGCTTCATCGAAGGCGACGACGTGCCCGCCGGCACGGTCGACGTCGTGGTGACCGACGGGTTCACCGGCAATATCGCGCTGAAGATCGCGGAAGGCACGGCCAAGCTGTTCGGCGGTTTCCTGCGCGGCGCGTTCTCCTCGTCGATCATGTCGAAGATCGGCTATCTGTTCGCGCGTTCCGCGCTTGCCAAAGTGCGCTTGCGCACCGATCCGCGCCGCTACAACGGTGCGATGTTCGTGGGCGTCAACGGCATCGTCGTGAAAAGCCACGGCGGTACGGATGCGCTGGGCTTCGCCAACGCGATCGGCGTGGCCGTCGACATGGCGACCCACGGCTTCAACGACAAGATCAAGGCCGAGCTCGCCCGTATGGGCGTGACGGCGCCTGCCCCGGCTGCCGAAGCGGCGTCGGGCTGAACTTCGCAGGATTGGATACCCACGCCATGACCGCTTTGCCTGCCGCGCGCCATTCCGTCGTCAAAGGCTGGGGCGGCTATCTGCCCGCGGATATCGTGTCGAACGACGCGCTCGCCAAGCGTGTGGACACGTCCGACGAATGGATCGCCTCGCGCACCGGCATTCGCCAGCGCCATATCGCGGCGGAAAACGAGCGCACGTCCGATCTCGCCACCGAAGCCGCCAAGAAGGCGCTGGCGCAGGCGGGGCTCAAGGCCGAAGACCTCGACATGATCGTCGTGGCGACGACCACGCCCGATCACACGTTTCCGGCGACCGCCACGCAAGTCCAAGCCAAGCTCGGCAACACGACCGGTTTCGCCTTCGACGTGCAGGCCGTGTGCACGGGCTTCGTCTACGCGCTGTCGGTCGCGGATAATTTCATCAAGTCGGGTCAGGTGAAGACGGCGCTGGTGATCGGCGCCGAAACCTTCACCCGCATTCTCGACTGGCAGGACCGCACCACCTGCGTGCTGTTCGGCGACGGGGCCGGGGCGGTGATCCTCCAGGCCGAGGAAGGTGCCCCCGACAAGGCCAAGCCCGGCGTGTTGTCGACCCATCTCCATTCCGACGGCCGGTTCAAGGACGCGCTGTTCGTGTCCGGCGGGGCGGGGTCCAACGGCCAGGTCGGCGTCGTGCGGATGAACGGGCAGGAGGTCTTCCGCCACGCCGTTCAGAAACTCGCCGACGTGGTCGAGGAAGCGCTCGCCGCCAACGGCCTGACCGGCAAGGACATCGACTGGCTGGTCCCGCACCAGGCCAATCAGCGCATTATCGACGGCATGGCCAAGAAATTGGGCCTGCCGGGCGAGCGCGTGGTTTCGACCGTCGCGCGCCACGCCAATACGTCGGCGGCCTCGATCCCCCTGGCGCTGGCCGAAGCCGCGTCCGATGGCCGGATCAAGCCGGGCCAATTGGTTCTTTTGGAGGCAATCGGCGGCGGTTTGACCTGGGGTGCCAGCGTCATCAGGTGGTAGGGGCTAGTAAATCCCATCCTGATTCAAGAGCGTCCCCCATCCCTTTGGAATTGACCGCTTTCCCCGGGCGGGTTAACGTTTCTTGAAGCGAGGCACTAGCACCGGGGGATTGCCGATGTCGGAGACGACGGTTACGCGCGCCGATTTGGCCGAGGCGGTCTATCAAGAAGTCGGGTTGTCGCGGAACGATTCCGCGACCCTGGTGGAAACCGTTTTGGGCGAGATCGTCGGGGCTTTGACCCGCGGCGAAACCGTCAAGATTTCGTCATTCGGCAGCTTCTCGGTCCGCCAAAAGGGCCGCCGCATCGGCCGTAATCCGAAAACCGGCGACGAAGTTCCCATTCTGCCGCGCAAGGTGTTGGTTTTCCGCGCTTCGCACGTGCTGAAGAACAAGATCAATCGCGCGCTGACCAAAGCGGCCCAAGCCGCCCCGGCAGCCCCCAAGCCGCCCACGCCGGCGGCGCCGTCCGCCCCGCCCGCCAAGGGTTAAAGGGCGATGGCCGAACCGGCCTTCGAAACAGCAACACCGGCCGCGCGGCGTTCGGGCAAATCCGCCGACGCCTTCCGCACGATCAGCGAGGTCGCCGACGATCTCGACGTGCCGCAGCATGTGCTGCGGTTTTGGGAAACCCGTTTCGCGCAGATCAAGCCGCTGAAGCGCGCGGGCGGGCGACGCTATTACCGCCCGGAAGATATCGAGTTGCTGCGCCGGATCCGCGAGCTTCTCTACAAACACGGCTACACGATCAAGGGCGTCCAGCGCCTGTTGAAGGACCACGGCCTCGACCAGATGCCGCCGGTCGTTCAGGCGCCCGAACCGGCCCCGGTGCCCGTCGTGGCGCCGCCGCCGCCGATGGCGCCGGCGCCCGTCGCGGCCAAGCCGTCGCCGATCCACAACAAGCCACCGGAATTGCCGCTATTCGACCGCGGAAAGGTCGACCGCGGTGTGGTGATGGCGACGCTGACCGAGATGGAAGCGCTCGCGTCGCTGCTGAAAATGCGGCCGCGCTAATCCTTAAGTAGTCCGGCTTAAAGTCGAAAAAAGCGAATCGATAGAATCGCTTGACTCGTTTTTATAAACGACATGTTGACGCCGCGACTCGATGCGTGATTCGCTCCGAGTCGCGATGGGTTTCTTCCAGTTTTTGCAGCGAAGTTTGCGGGCGGCGATCGGCCCTGCACTCGGGTTCTGCGTCGTGGGCTATTTCGCCTATCACTCCTTCGAAGGGGAGCGGGGCGTCTTCGCCTATGTGCGCTTGAACGAGCAGGTCGCGATCGCGCGCGCGCATCTGGACGATATTCGCGCCGAGCGCTTGGCGATGGAGCGCCGCGTGGCGCTGATGCGGCCCAATTCGCTGGACCGCGACATGCTGGACGAACAGGCGCGCGCCGTTTTGAACTACGCCCGTCCCGACGAAATCGTGATTTTGGAGCCGCGCGAGAAGCGTCGCTAAACGCTTCCCGCGCGCGCGTCCGAAACGGACTTAGATGTCCGCGACCGTGACTTGCTTCTGCGTGCCCAGACCTTCGATGGAAAGTTCCATCGTTTGGCCCGGCTTCAGATAGGTCGGCGGCTTCAGGCCCATGCCCACGCCCGGCGGCGTGCCGGTCGAGATCACGTCGCCCGGGTTCAGCGTGAAGAACTGCGACAGATACGCGACCAGGTGCTTCACACCGTAGACCATCGTCTTGGTCGAACCGTTCTGGCGCTTCACGCCGTCGACGGTCAGCCACATTTTCAGGTTCTGCGGATCGGCGATCTCGTCCTTCGTCACCATCCAGGGACCGGTGGGGCCGAACGTGTCGCAGCCCTTGCCCTTGTCCCACTGGCCGGCGCGCTCGGTCTGGAAGGCGCGTTCCGACACGTCGTTGATGACGCAATAGCCCGCGACGTAATCGAGGGCGTTCGCCTCGGTAACGTACTTGGCGGGCTTGCCGATGACGACGCCGAGTTCGACTTCCCAGTCGGTCTTCAGCGAGCCGCGCGGAATGATGACCGCATCGTTCGGACCGCAGATCGCGCTGTTGGCTTTCAGGAACAGCACGGGTTCCGGCGGCACGGTGGCGCCGGTTTCGGCGGCGTGATCGGCGTAGTTCAAGCCGATGCAGATGAACTTGCCGATATTGGCGACGCAAGCGCCCAGGCGCGGATTGCCCTGGATGACCGGCAGCGTCTTGGGATCGATCTTGGCGAGACGCGCGAGGTTTTCGGGCAGCAGCGTCGTGCCGTCGATGTCGTGCACGATCTGCGAGAGATCGCGCATCGTGCCGTCCTTATCGACCAGGCCGGGCTTTTCCTGACCGGGAGCGCCGTAGCGGAGCAGTTTCATTTCGCGTTTCCGTGTTGTCGTTGGCGGAAACGGGAATTTACAGATCGCGCCGCTCCGGGGGAAGCATTCCGGAACGGTATTCCGAAAACGCAAAAACCCGGTCCGTCGGGAGACGGACCGGGTTTCCGGGGATTTGTCCGCTTTAGGCGGTGCGCGGTTCGCCGATTTCCGGCAGGAAGGGCAGGCGGATCGCATAGGCGCCCGACCCCAACAGCGCCTGGACGACCAACGTGACCGTCCAGAAGGCGGGGAATTCCCAGCCGCCGCCCTGCGCCGAGAACACCCAGCCATTGCCGGCGTGTTGCAGCGTGGCGCCGATCAGGATCGGGATCAGCAGCACCGCAACGGCGCGGGTCTGGAAGCCGACGATCAACGCGATGCCGCCGAAGAGTTCGCCCAGCGCCACCGGATAGGCGAGGAAGCCGGGCAGGCCGATGCTTTCGAAATACTGGGCCGTGCCGGGCAGGGTGAACAGGAAGACCTTCATGGCGCCATGCGCCAGAACCATCACGCCGAGCGAGACGCGAAGGATAAGGGCGGCATAAGCCGCCTGGGTGTTGGGGGTCGAGAGGGACATTGGGGACTCCGTCGTTTGGGGGGAGGCCGCTGTCGGCCTCGGATGACGAGAACATGCCCCCAAACCGGCCGGTAGATAATCCGATTTGTTTTGAAATGATTGTTTAGAAAATAGAAACAAATCGGCAGGAATGAATCATCGCCGGCGGGGTATGCCGCTATGCGTGCTTGCGATCGCCGCGAAAACGCCGCCGCCCGGCGGGCCTTGATGCTCGGCCCCGCCCGAAACGAAAACCTGCGGCTCGCCGGTCGCCGCCGCGATCAGGCTGCCGAGGCCGCCGCGAATACGCCGCAGCGGCGATTGGCTGGGATCGGCGGTCAACGCCAGATCGACGCCGCGCAGTTTCCCGTCCGGCGGCGGGCCGCTTTTGGCAAGGCACGCGATAAGGCGAGCGCGATCGCCTTTCGAAAGCTGGGGCGTGGCGGCAAGGCCAAGCTTCGCCAGCACCTTGGCGACCGCCGGCAGGTCCAAGGGATCGGCCAGTGCCCCATGCGCGATGCGAAGCGGACCGGTCCAGCCAAGCGCGTGACCGAACGCGATCACCTCGTGGCAGGGAAACTCGGCCGCCGAGGAAACGCTGACGCGCGATGTCCACACCGACAGATCGCGCTTGTCGAAAACGCGGCGGGCCTGCGTCAGCGTGAGTTCGCCCAAGGCGACCATCGTGCCGAGCACGGTGGCGGCGCGCGCGCGCCCGATCGCCGCTTCGGCCGGGCCTTCGTATTTGGCGGGGGCGGGGCCTTTGATCTGGACGAAATGTATGTCGCGCGGATTGGCGAAGCCGCCTTCGCGCGCAGCCGAGAGTGCCGCATCGCGCGCGAATTCGATCTGTGCGGCCGTTCCCGCCAGCGCCAAATCCATCTCGGGTCCGATCGCCGCACCGACCGCCAGCGCCTTGCCCGGCGCCCTGCGTGCGGGCGCACGCGCGACAATCAACGCATGGGGCGCGGTCGTCCCTTCAACACCGCCCGAGACGACGAAGGCCGGTGCGCCTGCCTGACGTTTGGCCACCAGAGCGGAGGCAGCGGCGACGAATTCGGCACGCGACGTATCCTTGGGGCCGCCATCGCCCGACGTTTTGGCGAGGATGGCGACGATCTCCGCCGCTTTCGGCAAGCGATCCAGCGCCGCCGCGAAACCGTCTCTATCGGCCGCCTTGGGCAGGGGCACGCGGCGGATCAGAAC
>JAIUNH010000239.1 GCA_020161965.1 Pseudomonadota bacterium | reverse complement strand
CGGCGATGGGCGCCAAGATCGACGGTGCGGGCACGCATCGGATTTCGATCCTGGGGTCGACGATGTGGCGTGCCGCGCGCCATCACACGATTCCGGATCGGATCGAGGCGGGCACCTATGCGATCGCCGCGGCGATCACCGGCGGGCATCTCGAGCTGACCGGTGCAAGGCTCGAACATCTGGGCGCGCCCGCGCAGATCCTCGAAACCGCCGGCGTGCGACTTTTCCCCACCGATCGAGGCTTGATGGTCGCGCGCGAGGGCAAGATTTCGGCGATCGACGTGACGACGGAATCCTATCCCGGTTTTCCGACCGATTTGCAGGCGCAGATGATGGCGCTGATGGCGATCGCCGACGGCACATCGACGATCCGCGAAACGATTTTCGAAAACCGCTTTATGCATGTGCCGGAATTGTCGCGCATGGGGGCCGATATCACCTTGCGCGGTTCGACCGCCGTGGTGCGCGGCCGGCCCAAGCTGGTCGGGGCCCCCGTGATGGCGACCGATCTGCGCGCGTCGGTCTCGCTCGTCCTCGCGGGCCTCGCCGCCGAAGGGCGCACGACCGTCAACCGCGTCTACCATCTCGATCGTGGCTACGAGGATCTCGCGCGCAAGCTGGTGCGTTGCGGGGCGGCGATCGAACGCGTGCGGGATTGAGATGAGCGACGCGATTTTCCTCGGCGTGGATGGCGGCGGGACGGGCTGTCGCGCGCGTTTCGAAGACGATGCCGGGACCGTGCAGGGCCAAGGTATTGCGGGCCCCGCGACGACGCGGTTGGGGATCGAGAAGCTCTCGGCCGCGATCGAAACCGCATGGCGCGCGGCCGCCGCCGAAGCGGGCTTGCGCGACGGCGACCTTGCCCGTGTGCGCGCAGGGTTTGCCATCGCCGGCTATAATCGCAAAGGCTTTCCCGAAGCCTTGCGCGCCTTGCCGCATCCGTTCGCGTCGGTCGCCTACGATACCGACGCGATGGGGGCGTGCCTTGGCGCGCATGACGGGGCCGATGGCGCGATCGTCATCGTGGGCACGGGTTCGGTCGGGATCGGGCGTGTCGCTGGGCGCGATTTGCGCGTGGGTGGCTACGGTTTTCCGATTTCAGACGAGGGCAGTGGTGCCGATCTCGGCCTGCAAGCCGTGCGCGTGGCGTTGCGTGCGCATGACGGGCGCCACGAACCCAGCGCGTTGCTGCGCGCGGTGATGGCGCGTTTCGGCGACGATCCGATCGCCGCCGTCGAATGGATGGACAAGGCGAGTGCCACCGAATACGCGACTTTTGCGCCGCTGGTGATGCGCCATGCCGATGCGGGCGATCCGGCCGCGCGGCGCATCGTGCAGGGGGCGGCCGAACAAATCGACGGGCTGGTGCGGGCTCTCCTTACGCAAGGCGCACCGCGCGTCGCATTGCTCGGCGGTTTGGCGAGCGCCCTGGAAGCCTGGCTGTCGCCCGATGTGCGCCGCCGTTTGACGCCGCCGTTGAAGGACGCGGTGTCGGGCGCCATTCGCCTCGCGCGCGCCGGTTAGTTTTTCTTCGCGGCCTTGGCTTTGACCAGCAGCATCGTCGCGGAGCCTGCAAGGATCAGCAGCGCACCGATCCACATCGCCGGGCGCGGCGTTTCGCCGAACGCGGCATAGCCGATCATCGCGGCCCAAATCAGGCCCGAATAATCCGCCGCCGCGACTTGGGCGGCTTGCAGCTTCGCGATTGCCGCCGAGAAGGCGTAGATGCCGGCTGCCCCCAGCGCGCCGATCCCGGCGATCGCCCAAAGATCGGCGCTGTCCGGCATATGGAAACTCGGTCCTGCGACGATCGCCAACCCGAGGGTGATCATCGCCGCCTGGACGATCAAGATCGTCGGCACGCTTTCGTGCAAGGTTTGCGAGCGCAGCAGCACGACGCCCAGCGCGTAGCTGACTGGCGAGGCGATGGCGCAAGCCAGAGCCAGATATTGCTGCGTGTCGCCGCCGACCGCCGGGCCGTCCGCCGCGATCACCAGCACGCCCGCGAAGCCGCAGGCGATCGCCGCCATCGTCGGCCAGCGGACTTTCTCGCCCAGCAGCAACGCGCCGAATAGCGCGACGAAGATCGGCCCGGTATAGGCGATGGCGAAGACTTCGGTGAAAGGCAGCTTGCCCAGCGCGTAGAAGAACGTGGCGCCGGTAACGATCGTCAGCACCGCGCGCGCCGCGTGCGCGCCGAGCCGATCGCGGCGCGGCCATTCAGGCCGCAGCAGCGGGATCGCCGCCGCGAACAGCAACAGCGACACGGCGTAGCGGAAGAACACGATCTGGAATGTGCCGTAACCGCCGGCCAAAGCTTTGGCGAGCGCGTCCATCCCGGTGAGCAAGGCGATGCCGAACACGGCCAGCGCGAAGAAGCGGGCGTCGATGTTCATGGGCGGTCCGCTCCCGGATGACTGGTATTGTCGCGCGTGGCGAAAGGTTATATAGTGGTATTATTAGGTTCCGGACAACGCCATGACAACCGAAAATTCCAATCCGCGCTTCGTCGATCTCGACGCTTGGCCCGTCGCCGACATTCTGGAAGCGATGTGGGAAGGGCAGGCGAACGCCGTCGCCGCCGTGCGCGCGGCTTTGCCCGATTTGGCGCGTGCCGTCGATGCGGCCGCGTCGGCGTTGGGGACGAAAGGCCGGCTTGTTTATGCCGGGGCGGGCACGTCGGGCCGCATCGCGGTTCAAGATGGCGCCGAATTGCCGCCGACTTTCGATTGGCCGGAAAGCCGCGTCGTGTTCGCGATGGCGGGCGGTCCGCGCGCCTTGACGCGCAGCGCCGAAGGGGCGGAGGACGACGATAAAGCCGGTGCGGCGGCGATGCGCGCGGCGCGGGTCGGGCGCGGCGATGTCGTGATCGGTGTGGCGGCGAGCGGCACGACGCCTTTCACGCTGGCGGCGTTGCGCGAAGCGCGCAAGCGCGGTGCGGTGACGATCGCGGTCGCATCCAACCGCAACGCACCGTTGCTGAAGGCGGCGGCGTTTCCAATTTTGGCGGAAACAGGCAGCGAGGTGATCGCGGGCTCGACGCGCATGAAGGCGGGCACGGCGCAAAAGATCGTGCTCAATCTTCTATCGAGTGCCGTCATGGTGCGCCTGGGCCGCATCCATCGCGGCCTGATGGTGAATATGCGCCCGACCAACGACAAGCTGCGCAAGCGCGCGGCGGCGATGGTCGCCCAGCTTTGCGATTGCTCGGTCGCGGCGGCGCGTAAGGCGCTCGACGCGGCCGATGGCGACGTGAAGACCGCCGTGCTGCTGCGTTCGGGCGCGTCGCTGTCTAAAGCGCAAACGTTGCTGCGCAAGAACGGCGGCAATCTGCGTGCCGCACTTGCCGCACTCGGGACGCCGGCATGAAGCGGCCGTTTTCGAAACTGACGCTGGACGAGACGAGCCCCACGCCGCTCTATCTCCAGCTTGCCGATGCGATCCGCACGCGGATATCCGACGGCGATATCAAGGTCGGCGACGCGTTGCCGTCGGAACGCGAATTGAGTCAAACGACCGGCATTTCGCGCGTGACGGTGCGCAAGGCGATCGACGCGCTGTTCCGCGAAGGCCTGCTGTCGCGCCGCCACGGCTCGGGCACCTATATTGCGCCGCGCATCGAACAATCGGCGGCATTGCTTGCCGGGTTCTCGGCCGATATGGCGAGCCGGGGCAAGGCGCCGGGCTTCACCGTGTTGAAGCACGCGACGGGATTGCCCACGCCGGAGGAGGCTTTGGCCTTGGCGCTGGGCATGGGCACGAAGATCGTGCGCTTGTCGCGCGTGCGCACCGCCGATGGCGAACCGCTGGCGGTCGAGCGCGCTTGCGTGCCCGTGCAATTCCTCGAAGGCTTCGCGCCCGCCGAAGGCTCGCTCTACAGCGCGCTCGAAAAACGCGGCTTCCGGCCGGTGCGTGGATTGCAGCGTTTGCAGGCCTCGCTCGCCTCGCCGGAGGAAGCGTCGTTGCTGGGCGTGCCGCCGGGGGCCGCCGTACTGCGCATCGAACGCCGCGCGTTTTTAGCCGACGGCACGCCAGTCGAGTTCACGCGCTCGGCCTATCGCGGCGACCGTTACGATTTCGTCGCGGAAGCGCGCGAGTTGAAGCGCGCCGGGGCCTAGAGCGTGATTGGCGGGGAATGGATCATCTGCGCCGCCGGGATTTTGCGTCGCGGGTAGGAGAAGGGCGCAGCGCGTAGTGGTTCTACGCGCCAGCCCTTCGACGCCCTCCGCGGTGCAAAAGAACGCGGCCCTTCGGGTTGGGTTCCGGCGGGCGCCCGCTTTGTTGCGGTCCTCGCCGATAGGTACCGCTATCGGCTTCGGACCGCGCCGCGCGGATCGCACACGCCGGAAACCCAACGCAGACGATTCATTCCCCGCCAATCACGCTCCAACCCGCCGGTTTGACGTATTCGACGAAGGCGTAAACGTCGCCGATGAATTCGCGGTCGTAGTCGCGCGAATGGACCCAGCCGCGCTTTTCGTAGAAAGCGCGCGCGGCCTTATTGTCGCGGAAACATTCGAGACATTCCGCACCGCGCGCCTCGGCGTCGGCCAGCAAGGCGCCGCCGGCACCTTGCGACTGCACGCCGGGATCGACGAACAACATGCGCAGCGTGCCGTCTTGCGTGAGATGGAAGCCAAGCGTCGTGCCGTCGTCGGTCTCGGCGAGGATCGGCGGGATCGACTCGCGTGCGAAACGTTCGGCGAAATGCGCGGCGTCGCGCAGCGCCAGACCCGTTGGCGTCATGATCTTGCCGAAGCCTTGGCGATAGGCGCGTTCGGCGATACCGGCAATAGCCGCGAAATCCGCTGCGGTTGCGGGACGGATTTTCACGCGGCGCGCCGCAAGCGCGGATCGAGCGCGTCGCGCAACGCGTCGCCCAGCAGATTCAGCGCGAAGGACAGAATCAGAATGCCGAGCCCGGCGAAGACGGAGTTCCACGCCGACAGCATCAGGAAATTCCGCCCTTCGGACAGCATCGTGCCGAGCGACGGCGTGGGCGGCTGCGTGCCGAGGCCGAGGAAGGAGAGCGACGCTTCGACCAAGATCGCCGCCGATAGCAGCAGGCTTGTTTGCACCAATACGATGCTGGCGAGATTCGGTAGCACATGCAGCAAGGCGATGCGCAGATCGGAAGCGCCGATCGAGCGCGCGGCCAGCACGTAATCGCTTTCGACGATCGACAAAGCCGGCCCGCGCAGCAGCCGGGCGAAGATCGGCGTATAGACGACCGCGATAGCGATGGCGGTGGTGATGGCACCGGGGCCCAGGATCGCGATGATCGCGATGGCGAGCAGGATCACCGGAAAGGCGAACAGCACGTCCATCGCGCGCATCAATACGCGCTCGATCCAGCCGCGATAGAAGGCGGCGGCAAGGCCGATGGCGCCGCCCGCGATCAACGCGGCCGCAACGGCGCCACCCGAAATCGCCAGCGAGGCGCGCATGCCGTAGAGAATGCGCGAGAGCGTGTCGCGGCCGAATTGGTCGGTGCCGAGCCAATGCAGTTCGTTCGGCCCTTTCAGGCGCTGGATGACGTTCTGCGCCAGCGGATCGTAGGGGGCGATCAGCGGGGCCAGCAGGGCGGCCGCGATCAACAGCGCCGTCAATCCGCCCGCGAATGCCGTGAGTTTGTTGCCGCGCAGATTCATGAATCCGCTTCCAGCCGCACGCGTGGATCGATGACCGCGTAAAGCAGATCGACGGCGAAATTGACCAGCACGAAGCCCGACGTCACCAGCAGGATCGCCGTTTGCAGCAGCGGATAATTGCGTTCCGATATCGCGCCGAGGATCAAGCGGCCAAGGCCGGGGATCGCGAAGACCTGCTCGACGACGATCGCCCCGCCCAGCAGATAGCCGGTCATGATGCCGACACTGGTGACGAACGGGATCAGCGCATTGCGCAGCGCATGTTTGAACAACACCGAACGCTCCGCCACGCCCTTGGCGCGCGCCGTGCGCACGTAATCCTGCGCCAGCGCATCGAGCATCGCCGAGCGCACGAGGCGCGCGAGATTGGCGAGGATGGGCAAGGCGAGGGCGATCGCGGGCAACAGCAAGCGCGCGATATTGCCGGCCGGATCTTCGGTGAACGGCACATAGCCGAGCAACTGAAGCTCGGGCGCGAAGTTCGTCAGCGCCAGGATCATCATGATGCCGAGCCAGAAGGACGGCACGGTCAAGCCGACGACCGATGCGATCTGGAGGGCCGTCTCGCGCCAGCCGCCGCGCAAACGCGCCATCGCCACCC
>JAIUNH010000238.1 GCA_020161965.1 Pseudomonadota bacterium | reverse complement strand
GCGATCCCGAAAGCCTCGATGCGCATGGCGTGGCGCGCGCGGGCATCGAATCGCTGGCGGAGAATTTCTCCGACGCGGTCGTGGCGCCCTGTTTTTGGTACGCGGTGTTCGGCCTGCCGGGCTTGTTCTTCTACAAGGCCGTCAACACGCTCGATTCGATGATCGCGCATCGCAGCGAGCGTTATCTGGATTTCGGCCGCTTCGCCGCGCGCCTCGACACGGCGATGAATTTCATCCCCGCGCGCCTCTCCACGCTGATCGTCGCAATGGCGGCCTTGGTCGCCCCTGGTGCGAAACCCTTCGCCGCGATCAAGACGGCGATCGCCGACGCGCGCAAACATAAATCGATCAATGCGGGCTGGCCCGAAGGCGCTTTCGCGGGCGCGTTGAATCTCGCTTTGGCGGGCCCGCGCCGCTACGGCAGCGAAATCGTCAACGATCCGTGGATCGGGCAAGGCCGCGCGCGTGCGACGCTCGAAGATATGCGCCGTGCGCTGTGGCTGTTCGTTGCGGCATGCTTGGTCAACGCGCTGCTCTTCGCCGCGATCGGCCTTGCGCGGATGGCCGTCTAACCTCATCGCGCCAACTCCAGCAGCCGATCGAGATCGACCGCTTTGGCGATGTGATCGGCCAGCGCATCCAACGTCGCATCGATGCGGGCTTCATACGCGAGACCCGAATCGGTTCGCGCGCGGATCTGCGCCAGGAACGCCGCGCGATAGCGGTCCGACGCGAACAGGCCATGGATATAGGACCCGACCACGCGACCGTCGGCGCTGCGCGCGCCCTCCGACACGCCGTCGAGCGACAGCAGCGGCGCCTCGTTCGACCAGGTTTCGCCGAGATGGATTTCATAGCCCGCGATGGGCAGGCCGGTGATCGCGTCGCGTGAATCGATACGGCGCAACGTCTTTTCGCGCGCCAGCACGGTCGTCGCGTCGAGCAAGCCAAGGCCCGGCGCTTCCTGCGCGGGGCCTTCCAAACCGACGGGATCGGCGATCTTGCTGCCGAGCATTTGATAGCCGCCGCATAGGCCGACGACCCAGCCGCCGCGCCGATGATGGGCGGCGATGTCGATATCCCAGCCGTTGTCGCGCAACGCCGCCAGATCGCCGAGCGTTGCTTTGGACCCAGGCAGCAGAACCACGTCGCAATCGCCCGGCAATGCGTCGCCTTGTTCGAGCATCGCCAAATCGACATCGGGTTCGGCCGCCAACGGATCGAGATCGTCGGTATTGGCGATACGGGGCAAACGCGGCACGCGGATCTTGATCGTCCCGGCGCGGCCCGCATGGCGTTGCTCGAGCCCGACGGAATCCTCCGGCGGTAGATCGCGCGTACGGCCGAAATAGGGGATGACACCCAAACAGGGCAGGGCACGACGTTCGATTTCGGCCACACCCGATTCGAACAGCGAAGGATCACCGCGGAACTTATTGATCAGGCACCCGACGATCGCCGCGCGCTCGTCCGGTTCCAACACGGCGAGCGTGCCGACGATCGATGCGATGGCACCGCCGCGTTCGATATCGGCGATCAGCACGACGGGTACGCGTTCGGGAATCGCGAAGCCCATATTCGCGATATCGCCGCTGCGCAGATTGATTTCGGCGGGCGAGCCCGCACCCTCGACCAGCACGAGATCGGCGTCGCGCTTCAGGATCGCGAAACTCTCGCGTACCGCGCCCAATAATTTGGGCTTCAGCGCGTGATAGTCGCGCGCGGTGGCGCGCCCACTCGCTTTACCCTGAACCACGACCTGGCTGCCGGTGTCGCTTTCGGGCTTCAGCAGCACCGGATTCATATGGACGCTGGCCGGAATGCGTGCGGCGCGCGCCTGCAAGGCTTGCGCGCGGCCGATCTCGCCGCCGTCTTCGGTGACGGCCGCGTTATTCGACATGTTCTGCGGCTTGAACGGCGCTACGCGTAAGCCTCGATTTGCGAAGGCACGGGCAAGGCCCGCGACGATCAGCGATTTGCCGACATCGGAGCCAGTACCCATGAACATGATCGCCTTCGCGGGCATGTTTAGAACTCGACGCCTTTCTGCGCCTTGATGCCGTCGCGGAAGGGATGCTTCACCAGCGTCATCTCGGTGACGAGATCGGCGATCTCGATCAGCGCGTCCGGCGCGTTGCGGCCCGTGGCGACGACATGCTGCAAGGGCGGCCGGGCGGCGATCGCCTCCAACACCTGCGCCAACGGAATAAGGTCGTAGCGCAAGGCGATGTTGATCTCGTCCAAGATCACCATCGCGTAGGACGGATCGGCCAGCATGCGCGCGGATTCGGCCCAGGCGCGCCCGGCGGCGGCGATATCGCGCGCCTTGTCTTGCGTTTCCCAGGTGAAGCCTTCGCCCAGCGTCTTGATCTCGCAAAGCTCCGGGAAACGCGACAGGAAGCGCGCTTCGCCCGTATCCCACGCCCCCTTCACATATTGGACGATGCCGACCTTCATGCCGTGGCCGAGGCAGCGCAGCGCCATGCCGAAAGCGGAGGACGACTTGCCCTTGCCCTTGCCGGTATGGACGAGCAGCAGGCCTTTCTCGCCCGACTTGCCCGCCATCATTTTGTCGCGCGCGGCTTTGATGCGGCGCATTTTGTCGGAATGCTCGGTGTCGGTCATGCGATCAGACTTTCAAGAAAAGCGGGCGTGTCGTTCGCACCCGGGCGCCACAATCCGCGCGCACGGGCTTCGAGGAAACGTTCGGCCATTTCGCGCAAGGCGGGCGCGTTGGCATCGGCAATGAATTGCCGTGTCGCATCGTCGCGCAAATAAGCATCAAACAACGCGTCGAAATGGCGATCCTTGACGGCGTCGGTGGTCGCGGCGAAGGCGAACAGGTAGTCGACCGTCGCCGCCATTTCGAACGCACCTTTATAGCCGTGACGCTTGCAGCCCTCGATCCATTTGGGATTGGCTGCGCGGGCGCGCACGATCCGCGCGATTTCCTCGGCCAGCGTGCCGATCTTGGGCGATTCGGGCCGCGAATGATCATTGTGATAGATCGTCGGCGCCACGCCGCGCGCTTGCGCCACGGCGGCAGCGAGCCCGCCTTCGAATTGATGATATTCGCTCGAATCCAGCAGATCGTGCTCGCGATTATCCTGGTTGTGCAGCACCGCTTCGATCTGGCCGAGGCGTTTTGCGAACGCATCCTGCGCGTCGATACCTTCCGCACCCGTGCGATAGGCGAAGCCGCTCCAGCGCCGATAGGCGTCGGCCAGATCGTCGCGCGACGACCAGCCGCTATTGTCGAACAGGCTTTGCAAACCCGCCCCGTAAGCGCCGGGCTGCGATCCGAACACGCGCGTGGCGTCGCCTTCTTCGCGCGCGCGCGCGGCCAGCGGGTTCATATGCGCGGGCTCGTCCAGTGCGGCCACCGCGCGCACGGCGGAATCGAACAGATCGATCAGCGAGGCGAACGCGTCGCGGAAAAATCCGGAAACGCGCAAGGTCACATCGACGCGCGGCCGGTCGAGCAGATCGAGGCTCATGATCTCGAACCCCGTCACGCGCAAACTGGTCGGGTCCCAGACGGGCTTGGCGCCCATCAGCGCTAGGCCTTGCGCGATATCGTCGCCGCCGGTGCGCATATTCGCCGTCCCCCAGGCCGACAGCGCCACGGCGCGCGGCCAATCGCCATGTTCCTGCACATGGCGGTCGAGCAGCATGCCGGCCGATTTCCAGCCCAGCGCCCAGGCCGAGGGCGTGGGCACGGCGCGCGTATCGACGGAGTAAAAGTTCCGCCCGGTCGGCAATACGTCCGCCCGGCCGCGCGTCGGCGCGCCCGACGGGCCGGGGGCGATGCGCCGCGCGTCGAGGGCCGCGAGCAGGGCCGCGATTTCACGTGCACCGCTGACGTCGAAATCCGCGGCGAGCTTGGCGGGATCGGCTTTGCTGCCCGACATAATCGCCGCCAACGTATCGTCGCGCTGCTTGCCGTCCGGCGTTTTGCCGAAGATATGCAAGCCATCGCGGATTTGCAGATCTTTGAGATCGCACAGCCCCGCATCGAGTTTCGCCAGCGCATCGTCGAGCGCCGCATCGGGTGTGATGCCGCATTCGTCGGCGACACCGCTGCGCGTGGCGAGATCGAGGATCTCCGCCGCGATGGGCTTCATGCGGCGCGGGTCGAGACGGCGCGCTTCGTCGTATTCGTCGATGAGGCGTTCGAGTGCCGCTTGCGCGCCGTAAGCGCCCGCACGCGTCAAAGGTGGCGTCAAATGATCGATCACCACGGCCGAAATGCGCCGCTTGGCTTGGGTGCCTTCGCCTGGATCGTTGACGATGAAGGGATAGATCGCGGGCACGGGCCCAAGTGCAGCTTCCGGGAAGCAAGCTTCCGACAGCGACAAGCCCTTGCCCGGCAGCCATTCGAGATTGCCGTGCTTGCCCACGAACACGAGTGCGTGGCGGTCGCGCATCCAGGCATGGAAGGCGAGATAGCCATGCGGCGGGATAAGGGCGGGATCGTGATAGCTCGACTTCGGATCGATCTCGTAGCCGCGTGCGGGCTGGATTGCGACCGCGACGTTGCCGAACTCGTGGATCGGCAGCACGAACGCATCACCGTCGAGGCGCCGATCTTGCTCGATCGAGCCCCAGCGCGCGATCACGGCGTCTTGCACTTCTTGCGGCAATGCGCCGAAAAATTCGCGATAACGGGCGAGGGGCAGGCGCACGCCACCCGCCGCGATCTTCTTCGCATTGGTCGGCCCGTCGATCAGCTGCGCCATCAACGCGGCGGAATCGTCGGGCGCGTTCGCGACCGCGTAGCCTGCGTTTTTCAGCGCGTGCAGAATCGCGACGGTCGAAGCGGGCGTGTCGAGACCAACACCATTCGCCAAGCGCCCATCCTTGCCGGGATAATTGGCGAGGATCAGGCCGATGCGCCGCGCGGCGGGCTTCGTGCGGCCGAGCTTCGCCCAGGCGGCGGCGAGATCGGCGACGAAGGCGCAGCGCCCTTCGTCGGCCGCGAAGCCGACGAGTTCGACTTGCGTGGCATCGTCGCGGCCCAGTGGGCCTTTGAAACCGATCGCGCGGCTGAAAATGCGCCCGTCGAGTTCGGGCAGCGCCACGTTCATCGCCACGTCGCGGGGGCCGAGGCCGCGCGTGCTTTGCGCCCAGCTCTCGCGCGTTTCGGCGGCGAGCACGGCTTGCAGGACAGGCACATCCAACGCCGCCAGCGGATCTCCGTCGCCGACCGCGAAGCCGGTCAAATTGATCGCGACCGCCGGCTTATGCGCCGCGAACTCGGCGGCGAGGAAAGCGGCAGCGGCTTTGTCCTTCAAGCTGGCGACATGGATCGCACGCGCATCGATTCCGCGCGCGGCGAGTTTTTCGATCAGCGTATCGACGGGCGCGATATCGCCCGCTTGATAATGGGCGCGATAGAAAACGATCGCGGCGACGGGGGCACCGGGGCGGGCATGTTGATGCGCGTGTAATCCGGCGCGCGGGATCGCGACGGGCAAAGCGGCGTTGTTCGTGCCGTCAGCGAGATCGCCGAGATAGGCGAGCAGGTTCGCGTAGTTCGCCGGGCCACCCTGGACGAAATATTCGCTGAGCCGCGCGCAAGCTTGCGCATCGACCGTCGAAAACGCGGCGAGGTCGGTGTCGATCTTTTCCTCGCCTTGCAGCAAGGCGAGCTTGGCGCCGGTTTTGCGCGCGATCTCCACCAGCCGGTCGATGCCGTAGGGCCAATAGCCACGCCCGCCGAGCAGGCGCACGACGATCAGTTTGGCGCTTTGCAGCGTGCGCTCGACATAGAGATCGACGGCGTAGGGATGTTTCAGCGCCAGAAGATTGGCAAGGCGCAAGCCGTCGAACCCGCCGGCGGCTTGGCGTGCGCGGGCGAGGCACGCGATCTCCGAATCCGCGGTCGTCAGCAATGCGATCTCCGCCGCCGATTGTTCCAGGTCGACTGGAACATCGGCGTCGAGGATCGCACCTTGCTGGGCCGCGAGGAGATGCATCAGGCAAGCGCCGCCTGGATCGCGTCGAAATCGAGGCCCTTGCGGCCGATCACCACGAGGCGCGAAGCGCGCGGCTCATCCGCCGCCCAAGCGCGATCGAAATAACGTTCGATGCGCGGGCCCACGGCCTGCACCGCCAAGCGCATCGGCTTGCCGGGTACGGACAGGAAGCCCTTGGCGCGCAGCACATCGTGCTTGGCGATTGCGGCTTCCAGCTTCGCGGCAAACGCGGCGGGGTCGGCGATCTCGCCCAGTTTCAACGCACGCGAATCGAAATCGTCGTGATCGTGCTCGCCTTCTTCGTCGGCGTGGCTGGGCCGCGTGGCGAGATA
>JAIUNH010000237.1 GCA_020161965.1 Pseudomonadota bacterium | reverse complement strand
TGAAACCGCACCGCTGCTGATGATCGGTATGGTCGCCTTCGTCGTCGACTATCCCGCTTCGCCGATGGAAGCGGCGACCGCGCTGCCGGTGCAAATTTACATGTGGTCGAACCTGCCCGAGCGCGGCTTCATCGCGCGCACGTCGGCGGCGATCATGATCCTTCTGGCCTTCCTGATGTGCATGAACGCGGCCGCCGTTTGGCTGCGCAAACGGTTCGAAAAGCGGTGGTGAGCGATATGGATACGACGATCATCGAAACGCAAATGCCGTCGATGCTGGGGGCCGCCCAAGACGCCGGCATTCCGGTGAAGATCGAGGCGCGCGGCGTCAACGTGCATTACGGCGCCAAACACGCGCTGAAAAGCGTGGATATCGACATCCGCGCCAACCAAGTGACGGCTTTTATCGGTCCGTCGGGATGCGGAAAGTCGACGTTCCTGCGCTGCTTGAACCGCATGAACGACACGATCGAAAGCTGCCGCGTCGCCGGGTCGCTCCGGATCGACGGCGACGACATCTACGATCCCACGCTCGACGTCGTGCAGCTGCGCGCGCGGGTGGGTATGGTGTTCCAGAAGCCCAACCCGTTCCCGAAATCGATCTACGACAACGTCGCCTACGGGCCGCGCATCCACGGCTTGTTCAACAGCAAGGCCGATCTCGACGCGGTCGTCGAAAAGGCTTTGCGCGGCGCCGCGCTGTGGGACGAGGTGAAGGATCGTCTGGGCGAGTCCGGTACGGGTCTTTCGGGCGGCCAGCAGCAGCGTTTGTGCATCGCGCGGGCGATTGCCGTGGGCCCCGAGGTGATTTTGATGGATGAGCCGTGCTCGGCGCTTGATCCTATCGCGACCGCGCATGTCGAAACGCTGATCGACGAACTCCGCGCGAATTTCACGATCGTGATCGTGACGCACAGCATGCAGCAGGCGGCGCGCGTGTCGCAGCGCACGGCGTTTTTCCATCTCGGCACGCTGGTCGAGGAGGACGATACCGCGACCATCTTCACGAATCCCCGCGACGAGCGTACGCAGGGCTATATTACCGGCCGCTACGGCTGAGTTCCGGGGGGAGACGACAAATGGGTAACGATCACATCGTCCGTTCCTACGACGAGGAACTCAACCGCCTCACCGGGCTGCTCGCGCGCATGGGCGGATTGGTCGAGGCCGAACTCGCCGGCGCCATCGAGGCGGTTTCCTCGCGCGACGCCGAACTCGCCACGCGCACCGTGCGTTCCGACGCGCGCGTCGACGATCTGGAACGCGAAATCGGCGAACAAGTCGTGCGCGTGATGGCGCTGCGTCAGCCGGTCGCCAGCGATCTGCGATTGGTGCTCGGCAGCTTGCGCATCGCCGGCGATCTCGAACGCTCGGCCGATTACGCCAAGAACGTCGCCAAACGCGCCGTGGCGCTGGCCCAGCTTCCCGTCCTGCGTCCCGTGCACGCGATTCCGCGCATGGGAACGGTGGTGCGCGAAATGCTGAAGGACGTGCTCGACGCTTTCGCCGCCCGCGACGTCGCCAAGGCGGTCGCGGTGTGGAACCGCGACGAGGAGCTCGATGAAATGCACGGCTCGCTGTTCCGCGAACTCGTGACCTACATGATGGAGGACCCGCGCAACATCACCGGGTCCACTCATCTTCTGTTCATCGCCAAGAACATCGAACGTATCGGCGATCACGCGACCAACATCGCGGAAACGATCCACTATCTCGTCAAAGGCGTGCCGCTGGCCGGCGAACGTCCCAAAGGCGATGGGACGTCGTTCTCCACGGTGGGTGCCGAGGGGGCGCAATGAAAGAAGCGACCGCGAAACCGCATCTGACCGTCGTCGAGGACGAAGCCGCCCTCGTCGAATTGCTGCGCTATAATTTCGAGAAAGAGGGCTTCCGCGTCAGCACCGCGACCGACGGCGAAGCCGCCTTGGTGACGATCGCGGAATCGAAGCCCGATCTCGTCATCCTCGATTGGATGCTGCCGCATGTTTCCGGCCTCGAAGTGTGCCGCCAGCTGCGCCGCAAATCGGAAACCCGCGATCTGCCGATCATCATGCTGACGGCGCGCGGCGAGGAAGCCGACCGCGTGCGCGGCCTGGAAGTGGGTGCTGACGATTACGTCGCCAAGCCGTTCAGCCCGTCGGAGCTGATCGCGCGGGTGCGTGCGGTGCTGCGTCGCGCGAAGCCTTCTTCGGCGCAGGATCTGCTGACCTTCGGCGGGCTGGTGATGGATCTGTCGGCCCATCGCGTGTTGCGCGACGGGCGCTCGATCCATCTGGGCCCGACGGAGTTCCGTCTGCTGCGCTTCCTGTTGGAGCGTCCGGGCCGCGTTTATAGCCGCGAACAATTGCTCGACGCCGTGTGGGGCCGCGACATCTATGTCGAGCCGCGTACGGTCGATGTGCATATCCGCCGCTTGCGCAAGGCGATCAACGCGCCGGGCGAATTCGATTTGATCCGCACCGTGCGTTCGGCCGGTTACGCGCTGGACGAAACCACGGACGCGTAAGGCAGGGCGCTTACAGCTTGGACAGCAAGCGTTCCCATTCCAAGGCGCGCTTGCCCCAAGTGCCTTCTTCGCGCATCGCCTTGGCGGCGTGAACGCGCTCGGCGCGCCATTTGGCAGGCTCGCGCTTGCGCGCGTCGATCGCCGCAGCGAGAATTTCCAGATAGCGGCGCACGAAGGCGTCGTCGCCAAGCTTGACCGGATCGATCGCGGCGAGCTTGCCGAAGCCCATGGTCGCTTCGGGCAGTGCGCCCAAGCGGCTCGACACGACGTCGAGCCCGGCGGCGACGGCTTCCATCGCGGCGATGCAGCCGGTTTCGGCGAAGATCGAGGGATAGGCGAGGAAATCGGCGCGCGCGAGTTCTTGCGCCAAATCGCGCTGCGGGATCGAGCCGCGCAAATTCACACCCGGCATGTCGCGGACATATTGCGCAAGCTGCGCGAAGGGATCGTCCTTCGCCGCAACCTGATAGACGGCGAGGCTGGAGAAGACGTCCAGCGTCGTGCCGGGGAACATGTCGCGGATGCGCGGGAACACGCCCAGCAGCACGGTCAATCCCCGGAACGGCGTGGAGGTGTAGACGAGCCGCGCCGGGCCGCCGTCGGTGCCGAATTCGATATCCTCGAATACCGGTGCGATCGCGTTGCGACGGATGCGCGTGGCCGCCGGATCGAGGCGATAGGTCTCGATCATCTTGGCGCGGTGCCAATCGGAAATCGCGACGACCAGATCCCAGGGCGATGGATCGGACAATGCGAACATCGCCGGCTGATCATGCGCATGCTGCGTCCAGAGCAGCAGCTTGGCGCGATCGGGCAGGGCGTCGCGCAAGGCGCGGCCCGGCCCCGAATCGTTCAGCACGATCGTCGCGTCGAAGCGCCGCCCGGACAGCGCCTTGGCGGGGTCGCCACGATGGCTTTCGGCCGTAACGCCGCCCACGAGTCCGGGCTGCGTCGTCGCGGTTAGCGTGGTCACGCGATGGCCGCGTGCTGCCAAGCGACGTACCAGATACGCAAAACCCGATTGCGAACCGCCCAGCGCTTGGTGATCGGGTGTGTCGGGCCGGAAATCCAGATCCGACGGATCGACGAAGCATAGGTTCAGCGGCGCGGGCTTCACCTCGAGGCGCGGCACCGGCGCTGTACCCTCGCGCATCTTCGCGTAAGCCTCTTCCAACGCGCGCGCCATCGCCTCGGCATCGAACAACGGCGACGACGCGCGGGATCCGAGCGAGGCTTTGAGTGCCGCGAGCTTGGCGGGCTCACGCGCCAGCACGATCGCTTCGGATTCGTAGTGCTCGGGTGCGACGATCCCGCCCGCTTGGCCCGCCGCTTTGGCGAGCGACGCGGCGACGCGCGAGGGGAAGCCGCCACGCAGCGCCGTCAGGATCGGTACGCCAACCCACAGCGCATCCGACGCCGTCGTGTGCGCGCCATAGGGATATGTGTCGAGCACGAGATCGGCGAGCGACAAGCGCGCGAGATGCTTATCCAGCGGCAAGGGTGGGGCGAAGACCAAGCGCGAGGGTGCAATCCCTTGCGCCTTGGCGCGCGCGCGCAGAGTCCCGGCGGCGGGGCCGTCCATCAGCCACAACACGCTGTCGGGAACGGCGGCAAGGATGCGCAGCCAGCAATCGAACACCGACGGCGTCAGCTTCCAAACATGATTGAAGCAGCAATAGACGAAGCCGCGTTCGGGCAGGCCCGCCTCAAGGCGCGTCGGGATCGCGGCGACCGGGCGTTTCCGGTCGTTGGGCTGATAGCTATGCGGCAGGCGCCAGACGCGCTCGGTCCAACCGGATTCCGCATCCGGCGGGATCGTCGTCGCGTCGGCGAAGACCCAATCGACGCAAGAATCGCCGGTCGTCGCCGGATAGCCGAGCCATTCGACGATCACGGGGGCGGGCTTGCGGCGCACGATGCCGAAGCGGTTGCGCTCGACATAGCCCATCAGATCGACCAGCACGTCGAGTTCGTCTTCGGCGATGCGTTGCGCTGCCGCGTCGTCGTCGAGGTCGGCGATATCGACGAAATGGCCCGTCGCGGCGATGCGCGCACGCTCGGCGCTGCGATCGTCGGGTCCGTAGGAATAAAGGAATAGCTCGATCTTCGAACGATCGTGCTTCTCGAGAACTTCGGCCAGCAAATGCGTCGTCGCATGGCGGCGGAAATGCTCGGAGAGATAGCCCACACGCAGCTTGCCGCCGATGCGCGGCTTCAACGCGATCCGATCGACCAGCACTTGGCGGCGCGCCCAGCGTTCGGCTATGTCGCGCGACGCACGCGGATCGAGATCGAGGAAGAAGCCGACGAAGGGCGGCAGCGCCGATCCCCCGTCGAGGCGCAAACGCAACTCGGCTTCCAGCTTTTCGGTCTCGCGCCAATCGGCGCTGTCGCGCGCAAGCATCAGCAATTCGGCGAGCGGGACCGGATCCGTGGGGTCGTGCGCCGCCGCCGTTGCGAACACGCCGCGCGCTTCGTCGTTTTTGCCAAGGCGGCGCAGGATGCGGCCGTAATTCAAGCGCACGCCGATATCGTCGGGCGCGAAACTCATCGCGCGTTCGAACGCCACGCGCGCGGCGGCCAGATCGCCTTGCGCGGCCAAGGCGCGGCCGCGCTCTGTTGCCGAAACGGCACGGCTGCCCGCCAAATGGGCGGCAATGGCGGTGGCGAGCGCGTGATCGGGCACACGTAGAAGTACGGCATCGACTTCGTCGCCCGCTTCGTCGAATCTCCCGAGGCCGACGAGCAACGCGGCGCGATTGGCGCGCACATTGTCGATCGTCGGATCGAGGCGCAGCGCCGTTTCGTACATATCGCAAGCGCGCGCGATATCGCCGGTATGTTCGACCGCGTAGCCTGCCAGCGCGTGCGCGGGCGCGTGATCGGGTTCTTCCGCGATCCACGCATCGCCCGCCGCGACCGCCGCCGCCCAGTCGCCGCGCGTTGCGGCGTCGCGCAATTCGTTTTCGTGCCGATTCATGCCTTGGCGAATCTCCTCGCCCCCCTATGATGGCAGGGAAATGACCAAGCCGCATCTGACGCCTGATCCGCATTTTCTGTCCGCCACCGCCGCCCGCGCCGCGATGGATTCCGGCAAGCTCGATTCCGAAACGCTGCTGAAGGCGTGTTTCACGCGCATTTCGATGCGCCAGCCCGCCGTTCAGGCATGGGTGGCGGTCGAGCGCCAAGACAGCGTCCAGCGCGCGATGGCGCTCGACAAGATCGCACGCCAATCGCCGCTGCACGGCATTCCGCTTGGCGTGAAGGATCTTGTCGAGACGGCGGCGCTGACCACGAGCTACGGCTCGCCGATCTATCGCGGGCACAAGCCCGGTAAGGACGCGGCCTGCGTGAAGGCGCTGGTGGCGAACGGCGCCATCATGTTGGGCAAGACGGTGACGACCGAGTTCGCCTATTTCACGCCTGGCCCGACGGCCAATCCCCACGGCCTCGACCACACGCCCGGCGGCTCGTCCTCGGGCTCGGCCGCCGCCGTTGCCGACGGGCAGGTCAGCATCGCCATCGGCACGCAGACGGCGGGCTCGGTCATCCGGCCGGCGGCGTTTTGCGGCGTCGTCGGCTATAAGGGCACGTCCGGCTGGGCGCCGATGGACGGCATCAAGCCGCTATCGCCCACGCTCGATACGCTGGGGTTCTTCACGCGCGCGGTCGCCGATCTCGATCTGATCCGCCGCGCCTTCGGGCATAAGCCGATCCCGGGCTTGGCGGAAGCGCCGTCGGGCCCGCCGCCGCGCATCGCTTTCTGCCGCACGCCGTGGTGGGAGCAAGCCGACGAGGATACCAAGCGCCTGTCCGAACGCGTGGTCG
>JAIUNH010000236.1 GCA_020161965.1 Pseudomonadota bacterium | reverse complement strand
ATGCCTCGTCGATCAACTGGACCGACGACAAAGGTGCGGCGGAGGAAACCGAAGCCGCCATCGCGCACGGCTTCAAAACCATCAAGGTCAAGATCGGCGCCCCCGTCGCACGCGCGAAAGCACGCATCGCACAGTTGGCAAAAGTCGCAAACGGGCGTGCGGCGTTGTTCGTCGATTCCAACTGGGCTTATACGGTCGACGAAGCGATCGAAGTCGCCGCCGCATTGCGCGACAACGGGTTTCGCTGGTTCGAAGAACCGATCGTGCCCGAAGACATCGCCGGCTATCGCCGCCTGCGTTCGCTTGGCTACTGCCCGATGGCGGCGGGCGAAAGCGATTTCACGGTCTGGCAGGCGCGCGATCTGGTCGCCGAGCGCTTGGTCGATCTGATCCAGCCCGACGTCGCGCGCGCCGGCGGTATTACCGAAACGCGGCGCATCGCCGAACTCGCCTTCGCGCATAATGTCGGCTACGCACCGCATGTCGGCTGGTCGGGGGCGGTCTGCGCCGCCGCCAGCCTTCACTTGGCAAGCGCGATGCCCGCGTTCCGCATCTATGAATGCATGGTGTTCGACAATCCGCTGCGCGATGCGCTGACGCATCCGATCGTCGGCGAGCGCACGATGTTGAAAGACGGCATGCTCGACGTGCCCACCGCACCGGGGCTTGGCGTCGAAGTCGATCGCAAAATGCTCGCCAAATATCGCGCGAGCTAACCCAAAAAATAAATTCGGGAGGAGATGCACATGAACACCGTCGCTCCAGTCCTTCGCCGCCGTTCGTTCCTGGCCGGCAGCGCCGCAATCATCGCCGGCAGCGCTTTGCCGGCTGCCGCACAAGCCAAGACGCTGACCGCCTTCGGCCATCGCGTACACCAAACCGTCGCCACGACCGGCCCCGGCGGCGACGCCACGTCTGCGTGGCGCCAAGCCGCCGGCTTCGACATCAATTGGGTGACGCTGGGCGACGTCAACGCGATCAACGAACGTTTGCTGCGCGAATTGACGCTGCCGGAGACGAGCTTCGACCTCGCCTTTCTACTCAACGGCCGCGCGGTGCCGCGCAATCTGCGCCTGTTCGAACCCTTGGACGCCTTCCAACGTGAAGCGCCGATCGAGGATTTCGACGATATCTCGGCGGGCCTCGTGGCGCCGATGCGCTTGGATGGTGCCTTGCACGCGATCCCGATGCGCCACGCGACCAACGCGCTGGTCTATAACGAAGCGTTGTTCGAGGAACGCGGGATCAAGCTTCCCGCCAATTTCGAGGAATTCGTCGACGCGGCGAAGAAGCTGACCTTTACGCGCCCCGACGGCACGCAAGTCTACGGTCTCGCCTTCACGGCGGTGTTCGCGTCGAACTTCCTGTCGGTCGCGCGCGCCTTCGACGGCGATTACATGACCGGCGACATGAAGGTGACCTGCGACCTGCCGTCGATGGTCAAGCCGATGGAAGCTTTGGCCGAGTTGTTCAAGGCCGGCGCCATCCCGCGCAATTTCGCCACCGTAAACAACGAGGAAATCACGACCTGGATGCAGCAAGGCCGGGCCGCGATGACGATCAATCCCTATGCGCGCCTCGTCAGCTACAACGATCCCGCCTTGTCGCGCTATCCGGGCAAAATCAAAGCCTCGGTCATGCCGATGACGGCGGAACTGGCGGGCAAGACCCCTTACGCCTCGACGACCGAATATTGGTCCTTCGCCATTCCGCGCAATTCGAAGAACAAGCGCGCGACCTGGGATTTGATCCGGTCGCTGTCGTCGAAGGCGGGCACGCTCGCCCAGGCGCGCAACGGCAACGGGCCGGTGCGCGTATCGACCTATGCCGATCCGGCCTTCGCGTCGATGCTGCCTTATGCGGCGGCGGAAGCGGTGGCGCTCAGAACCGCGCGCATCCATCTGCCCGCCTTCGACAACCAAGCCCGCGCCCACGATGTGTTCGTCGAGGAAAGCCAAGCCGCCGTGCTGGGCATGAAACCGGCCGCGCGCGCGATGGAAGACGCCGCGAAGCGCGTGCGCGCGATGCTGTGACCAACACAGCCGCCAATTTGCGCGGCAAGCGCGCGTTGATCACCGGCTCGACCCAAGGGATCGGCCGGGCGATCGCGCATGCGCTTTCTTCGGCGGGGGCGAAGATCTTTCTGCATGGGCTTGCCCCCGCCCCCGCTGTCGAAGCCGAAATGGGTGCTGGCTTCGCCGGTTTCCTCGCCAATGATCTGGGTCAAGCGGGTGCGGCAGATGCGCTATTCGACGCCGCGCGCCGCGCGATGGGCGGGATCGATATTTTGATCCTGTGCGCTTCGGCCGAGATCCGCCAAACCCATGCGACCTTGACCGACGACGCGACGCAAACGCAGCTCGACGTGAATATCGCGGCAAGCCTGCGTCTGCTCACGCTCGCCGTACCGCCGATGGAAGCGCAAGGTTGGGGCCGCGTCATCGCCATCGGTTCGGTCCAGGAAATCCATCCCAATCCCGACGCGATAATCTACACCGCGACCAAAGCGGCGCAGACATCGATGATGCGCACGCTGGCGCGCCACGCGGCGCGCACGGGCGTCACCTTCAACACGTTGCGCCCCGGCGCCATCGAAACCGAGCGCAACGCCGCCAAGCTCGCCGATCCGGATTTCCGCGCGAATATCATCGCGCGCATTCCGGCGGGGCGCTTGGGTCAACCCGACGATTGTGCGGGCATCGCGGTCGCGTTGTGCGGCGATGCTTGCGGTTATATCAACGGCGCCGAAATCCCGGTCGATGGGGGCTTAGGTCTATGAGCGCCCTTGGCAATCCCAACCGCCTACACCCGATGCACCTCGCGATGGTGGTGCCGGTGCAGGCGTTGCTGATCGCGACGATTTTCCTGCCGTCGATGTATGTGTTCTGGCTATCGCTGAACGAGTCGAGTTTCGGCGTGGCGCCGAAATTCGTCGGCCTTCGCAATTACATCGAAGTCCTCAGCGATCCCTATTTCTGGCGCGCCTTCGTCAACACCGCGATCGTCATCAACATCGTCGTCTATCTGGAACTCGCACTCGGCATGGCGATGGCGCTGCTGTTCGCGACCGGCATTCCCTTCCGCAAGACGATGATCTCGATCGTCCTCGCCCCCTACGCGATTTCGGAAGTCGCGGCCGTGGTTATGTGGCGCTTCATGCTCGATCCGTCGATCGGCATGGTGAGCCAGACGCTGACGGCGTTGGGCTTGCCGACCATCGAATGGTCGGTGGTACCCGCCCATGGGCTCGCGGTCATCTGCGCGCTGTCGGTGTGGCTGCATCTGCCCTTCACCTTTCTGATCCTTTACGCCGCACGCCTTGCGATCCCCGCCGATCTTTACGAGGCCGCGCGCATCGACGGCGCCTCGCCCTGGCGCCAGTTCATCCACATCACCGTGCCGGTACTGATGCCCGCGATCCTGGTCGCGGTGCTGTTCCGCTACATCTTCGCGTTCCGCATGTTCTCCGAAGTGTGGCTGGTCACCGGCGGCGGCCCGGCGCGCTCGACCGAAGTGCTGGCCGTGTATCTCTATCAAGAAGCGTTCCGCTACAACGAATTCGGCATCGCCTCGGCGACCGGGTGGCTAATGGTGGCGGGCTCGATCCTGCTCGCCATTCCCTATCTGCGCTCGCTCTACAAGCGGACGCTGACCGATGCGTAGGCCGCTTTACCTCAAGGTCCTGCGGGGCCTCGCCCTTCTCGCCATCGCCTTCTGGTCGGCGTTCCCGATCGCGCTGGTCGTGATGTCGTCGTTCAAACCGGCGCGTGATATTTTCGTGTTCCCGCCGACTTGGGCCTTCGCGCCGACGCTCCAGAACTATGCGGGCCTGTGGCTGCGCTGGCCCGATTTCTTCCGCACGCTGGGGAATTCGCTGATCGTCACGCTGGGCGCCACGGCGTTGGCGGTGATCGTCAGCGCGATGGCGGGTTACGTCTATTCGCGTAAGCGCAACCCGTATCTGGCGGGTTCGGCGTTCTTCATGATCTTCGTGCGCCTGTTCCCGCCGATCGTGGTGACGCTGCCGCTGTTCCCGCTGGTCAACGCGCTGCGCCTCAACGACACGCATCTGATCCTGGTCATCCTCTACGCCACGTTCTTCGTGTCGATGGGCACGATGATCCTGAAGGCCTTCGTCGACCAGATCCCGCGCGAGCTGGACGAAGCCGCGATGGTCGACGGGGCCGGCGTGTGGTCGGTGTTCTGGCGCGTGATCCTGCCCTTGTCCGCGCAAGGCATGATCGCGGTCGGCGTGTTCGTCTTCGTCTATGCGTGGAACGAGTTCCTGTTCGCCTTCATCTTCACGACCTCCACCGCCAAGACGGCACCGCTGGTGCTGTCGGAAATGACCGGCGCCGTCGACGGCGTGGAATGGGGCGTGTTGTTCGCCGCCACCACGGTGCAGCTGGTGCCGGTGCTGCTCTTCGTCCTGCTCGCCCAGAAATATCTCATCGCCGGCCTGACCGCCGGCGCCACGAAAGGATAGGTTATGGACACGCTGACCGCGATGCGCCTGGCGAATCCCAAGCTCTCGCGCTTTTCGCCGATGAGCCGGATCATTTCGTTCGACGATTTCGACGACGGTTTCTGCGGCTACACCCAGCTCGTCGGCAATTACGAGCACACGCTGGATTCGATGCTGGCGGGCTACGCCCAGCACACGCATCCCCAGCTTTCCAATCTCGCGAATTGGGATTCCGGCACGCACGGATCGTTCGACGGCAATTACGCGCTGAAGCTCCAGACGCGCCCCAAGCGCGGCGCGCAGAACGTCGCGCTGAAGCGCCTTACCTTCCGCGAGCCGGGGCCGATCCGTCTCGAATTCTATTTCACCTTCAAGCCCGAGGCGAACGAGCTGCGCTTGTCCGAAACGGACGTGCGCTCGATCGGCTTCCTCTACGATCTGCAAACCGGTTTCGAAAAGGGCGGCACACGCGTCATGCCGCATGTGCGCTTCTTGAACGCGCTCGACGGCAAGCATTTGCAGAAATGGCAGACCAAGTCGCGCACCACCGCGATGCTGCCTTTGGGCACGGAAGGCAAGACCGTCACGCACTACCATCTGTCGCCGACGGATTGGGAGGATCTCAAAAACGGCGAGCAGAAGCTCTGCTACAACGAGATCCCGACCAAGGTGAATTGGCACTATGTGCGTTACGATTTCGATCTGCGCACGATGCGGGCGATCTCGCTTCAGTGCAACGACCGCCAATGGGACGTGTCGGGCGTCGACCCGATCGTGATCCCGGCGATGCGGAATTTGTGGTGCATGCTGAATATCTGCTTCTTCGCCGAAGCGGATACCGACAAGCGCGCCTTGTTCTATCTCGACTCCGTCTGCCTTTCGGGAGAATTCGCATGATGCGCCAATGCGTCACCGCCGTCGTCTCGCGCAACGAGGTGTGGTCGGGCAAAGCGGCGAGCGAGCCTTATGAATGCGGCTGGGCGGGCGAAGCGATCGTCTGGCTGCGCTGCCTCGGCGCCGTCAAAGGCAAGCCCGGTGCGGCGAAGGCCCGCGTGCAAATCTCGCCCGACGGCATGCGCTGGGTGGACGAAGGCACCAAGCTCAAATTCCCCGCCAAGGAAGGCGCCATCGCGCATGCGCGCCTGACGAATTTCGGCAATTTCCTGCGCGTCGTCGCCGATATGCCCAAGGGCGCATCGGCCAAAATGCTTCTCACTTTGACCCTGAAGGAGTGACCGCCATGCGTATCACCCGCCGCACGCTGCTCGCCGGGACGGCCGCCGTTTTGGCCGCCCCCGCCGTACACGCCCAAGCCACGCGCCGCCTGAACGTGTTCGGCCATCGCGTCCACAAGACCGTCACCGCCGGCCAAGGCGGCGACATCATCGAGGCGTGGGCCAAGGAAAACCGCGTCGACGTCGAATGGGTGACGTTCGACACCGGCCCCTTGCAGGAACGCCTGTTCCGCGAAGCCTCGCTCGCCGAAGGGGCGGTCGATGTCGGCTTCATCCTGAACACGCAGGCCACGCCGCGTATCGCCAGCCTGTTCGAGCCGCTGGACGATTTCATGCGTCAGGCGCCGATCGAAGATAAGGCCGACGTGTTCCCCGGCATGCTGTCGGGCCTCACCGTGCAGGACAAGCTCTACGGCCTGCCCTTCCGCCACGCGTCGTCGGGCATGCACTACAACGAGGAATTCTTCCAGGAGCGCGGGCTCTCGGGCGCGCCCAAGACGATCGAAGACCTCGCCGAATTCGCCAAGCGCACGAGTTGGACGCGCAACAACCAGCCGGTCGTCGGCCTTGTGCTGCCGGGCGTGACCTATCCCAACGTGATCGATATCGCGCGCGCCTGGGACGGCGAGTTCATCACGCCGGATAT
>JAIUNH010000235.1 GCA_020161965.1 Pseudomonadota bacterium | reverse complement strand
GGGACCGCGCTCTCGCCTATGTCTGGGCCGATCGGGCGGCGGACGCGATCGTCGCCGGGAAGCTGGTCGCTTGCCTCGAGGATTGGTGCGCGGCGGCGACGTGGCTTTATCTCTATTACCCCGACCGGCGGCATATGTCGGCGGGACTGCGCGCGGTTATCGACGCGATGCGCGTTTGAATTCAGGCGAACGCGGAGGCCTTGTAGTCGCGCGCGATCCGGTCGAGATCGGCCGGCGTCAGCGCGCCCGCTTCGCCGGCCGCGACGTTGAGATCGGCTTCCTCGGGCCGCAACATGCCCGGAATCGTCGATGCCACCTCGGGGCGCGATAAACAAAAGCGCAGCGCGATCTGCGCGAGGCTTTGCTTTTCCCGCGCGGCGATGTCGCCGATGAATTCGCGCGCCGCCTTGGCCCACAGCGCCAAGCGTTCCTTGGGCCATTGGCGGCGATGATCGCCTTCGGGGAACACCGCGTCGGCCGACAGATTGCCGCTGAGGAATCCGAACGCCAACGGCGTGCGCGCAATCACACTCGCCCCCGTTTTCGCCGCCACGTCGAACAGCCCGCAATCCGCCGCGCGATGGTCGATGACGTTGTAATTCGCCTGCACCACCGGGGCGGCGAATTCCTCGATCCCCGCTTTGGCCTCGGCGGGCGATTTCATCGACAAGCCCCAGGCGCGGATGATGCCTGCTTTGCGCAAATCTTCCAGCGCGCCCAAAATCTCCGGCCGTTCGCGCAGCAATTCCGGCGTGGCGTTATGAAGCTGCAACAAATCGATCGCCGGGCGGCGCAGGCGCTTCAACGACGCCGCGGCCGATTCCTTGATCGCTTCGGGCGAGAAATCGACCGGATCGGCGAAGCGCGTTTGCCCCGCCTTGGTGCCGACCACGATACGGTCGCGATCGGCCGGCAGCATATCGGCCAGGGTTTCACCGATCAGCGCTTCGGAATGCCCGTCGCCATAGGCGGGCGCCGTGTCGACGAAATCGATCCCGCGCTCGAAGGCGCGGCGCAACGCGGCCTTGGACACCGCATCGTCGGTTTTGCCGTAGGAGGCACCCGGCACGAAGCCGCCGATCCCCCACGCGCCGAAGCCGATGGGGGAGACGGACAGGCCGGTACGGCCAAGGGCGCGTTTTTTCATCACGACTCCGACCCTAAAACGCCCGCCCGGAAAGGCCAAGTGCCGCAATTCCCTTGGCAAATCGGGCGGGCTTGTTTACGCAAGAGCCCGATATGGCCAAGGGTCCCGGCACTTTCCTGTCGCGGTTCGACCGCGTGCGCTTGTCGATGGCGATCGATATCGGCTTGGCGGCCGTGGCATTCGTCGCGGCGCTGTATCTGCGCCTGGGCGACGAACTATGGGACTACCCCGGCGAATTCATCTGGGGCGGGGCGGCGGTGTTTGCGCTCGCCGCCGGAATCGCCTTCAGCCTGACCGGCTTGCCGCGCGGCGTGTGGCGTTACGCGGGCGTCGAAGATTTGCTGCTCGCCGCGCGCGCGGTCACGCTGGCCGTGCTGCTGTTCCTGCCCGCGATGTTCCTGTGGCAGCGTTTGGGGGCGATGCCGCGCTCCGCGCTGTTCATCGTGTGGACCGTGCTGTTCGCCTTCATCGCCGGATCGCGTTTGCTCTATCGCGCGCTACGCGAAGGGAATTTGAATCTCGTCGCCGGCGCGCCGCGCGACGATCAAGTGCCCGTGCTGATCGTCGGCGCGAACGACGGCGCGGAACTGTTCATCCAAGCCAATCGCCGCCGCCGCCGCGCGCCCTATTTCGTGCTCGGCATCGTCGACGACGGCAACACGCGCACCGGACGGCGCATCGGCGGCGTGGAAATCCTCGGCTCGCTCGATCGCTTGCCCGAGATCGTGCAAGCGATGAAGGCGAAGGGCCGCGGGCCGCAGCGTTTGGTCGTCGCCGCCCCGCACATCGAAGGCCAAGCGCTGGAAGCCTTGGTCGATACGGCCGACAGCCTGGGCATGAATGCCGTGCGCCTGCCGCGCATCAACGATCTGTCCGGCGACGCGGATGCCACCGCCACGGCGCCCATCGCGATCGAAGATCTGCTGGGCCGCCCGCAACGCGTGCTCGACCGTCCGGCGATGGATGGCCTCATTCGCGGCAAACGCGTGCTGGTCACGGGTGCCGGCGGTTCGATCGGCGCGGAACTCGTGCGCCAGATCGCGCAACGCGGCCCCGCGAAGCTCGCACTGATCGAGAACGCCGAACACGCGCTCTACACGATCGACCGCGAACTCGCCGAGAATTGGCCCGAGGTGAAGCGCGTGGGCATCATGGCCGATGTGCGCGACCCGCAGCGCCTTGCCAGCGTGTTCGCCGCCGAGAAGCCGGAGATCGTGTTCCACGCGGCGGCGCTGAAGCATGTGCCGATCCTGGAAGACAATCCCTCCGAAGGCGCTTTGACCAACGCCATCGGCACACGCAACGTGGCCGATGCGGCGATCGCGGCGGGGACCCGCGCGGTCGTGATGATTTCGACCGACAAGGCGGTGAACCCGTCGAATATCCTGGGTGCCACAAAGCGCTTGGCGGAGAAGCTTTGCCAGGCGCTGGACGCCGCACAAAGCCCGACGCAATTCGTGACCGTGCGCTTCGGCAACGTGTTGGGCTCGTCCGGTTCGGTCGTGCCGCTGTTCCAACGTCAGCTCGCCGCCGGCGGGCCGCTGACCGTCACGCATCCCGATGTGCGCCGCTATTTCATGACGATCCGCGAGGCGTGCGAACTCGTCTTGCAAGCAAGCGTGCTGGCGACCGTCGCGAACGGCCCGTCGGTCGGCGCGATCATGGTGCTGGAAATGGGCGCTCCCGTGCGCATCCAAGATCTCGCCCGCCGGATGATCCGCTTGGCCGGGAAGCGCCCCGACCGCGACGTGAAGATCGTGTTCACCGGTTTGCGCCCCGGCGAAAAGCTGGACGAGGAATTGTTCCACGGCGACGAAGCGCCTGCCCCCACCGCGACGCCGGGCATTCTGCTGGCGCGGCCCGAGCTCGACGCGCTGGAAGCGTTACGTATCGCCTTGGCCGAGTTGGAGATCGTCGCCCGCAACGGCGATCACGATGCGGTGCGCGCGATGCTGAAAAAGCTCGTGCCCGAATTCAAAGAAGTTTGAGAAGCGCGGGTACCGCTTCCGCGAGGCCCACGCGCCAATCGGGCGGCGCCATCTCGAACACGCGCGAGTAACGCGCGCAATCCAGAACCGAATTCGCCGGTCGCGCGGCTGGCGTGGGATATTCGGCCGTCGTGATCTTCACGACCGGCGGGCGCGGGTGACCATGCTTCGCCCCTTCGTCCAAAACCGCATCGGCGAAGGCGGCCCAGGTCACGGCCGGGCGGCCTTGGAAATGGAACACGCCGGTCGCGTCCTTCTGTTTCGGATCGGCGAGCTTGGGCAGCATGCGATAAATCGCGTCGGCGATATCGAGCGCCGATGTCGGCCCGCCGCGCTGATCGTCGACGACGCGCAGCTCCGGCTTCGTCGCGGCGAGGCGCAGCATCGTGCGCACGAAATTATTGCCCCAGGGCGCGAACACCCACGACGTGCGCAGGATCGCCACGCGCCCGCCCGCTTGCCATGCCGCGATTTCGCCCGCCCGCTTGGTGCGGCCATAGACCGATTGCGGCGCGCACGGATCGCTTTCCTTGTGGGGTGCCGTACCGTTGCCCGCGAGGACGTAATCGGTCGAGATGTGGAGATAGGGAATATTCGCTTCGGCCGCGAGAAGCGCGTGCAGGCCCGGCGCCTCGGCATTGAGTTTATGTGCGGCAGCCTCGTCGCTTTCGGCTTTGTCGACGGCGGTATAGGCGGCGGCGTTCACGAGCGCTTCCGCACCCGTCGTTTCGATCGCCGCGCGGATCGCATTTTCATCGGTCGCATCGACCGCATCGCGCCCGAAGGCGATGGCTTGATATCCGGCGTTCTCCGCCCGCGCGCTGAGCGCACGACCGACTTGCCCGTCGCCACCCAGGACGAGCACGCGCATCGTTAGCCCGTGCCCAAGCGCGAGAGTGCGTAACGCTCCGCCTTGATGCGGCCGAGCCAATCGCTCGCGGCGAGATACCAATCGATCGTCGCGGCGAGACCCGATTTAAAATCGTGCTTCGGCGCCCAGCCCAATTCGCGCATCGCCTTGGCGGCGTCGATCGCGTAGCGGCGATCATGGCCGGGCCGGTCGGCGACATATTCGATCAAGCGCGTGCGCGCACCCTCGATCGACACGCCGAGCTTCGCATCGATATGGTCGCAGATCGTTTTGACGATCGTGAGGTTCGCGAGTTCCGCCCCGCCGCCGAAGGCATAGACCTCGCCGGGCTTGCCCTTCTCCAGCGCGGCTTTCAGGCCGCGCACATGATCTTCGACATGCAGCCAATCGCGGATCTGCTGCCCGTCGCCATAGACCGGCAATTTCTCGCCCGCCTTGGCCTTGGCGATCATCAGCGGGATCAGCTTCTCCGGAAACTGCCACGGCCCGTAATTGTTCGAGCAATTCGTGATCAGCGCGGGCAAGCCATAGGTCTTGAACCACGCGCGCACGAGATGATCGGACGCCGCCTTGCTGGCCGCGTAAGGGCTGTTGGGCGCATACGCCGTCGTCTCACGGAAGGGTTCTTCGTCCGGCGTCAACGCGCCGAAGACTTCGTCGGTCGACACATGCAGGAAGCGGAATGCGGGCGACGCCCCGGCCCCCCGCCAATATTCCAGCACTTCGACCAGCAACCTTGCGGTGGCGCCGACATTCGTCTCGATGAACGCAAGCGGCCCGTCGATCGAACGATCGACATGCGTTTCCGCCGCGAAATTCACCACCGCGTCGGGCTTGTGCTGAGCGAGGATGCCCTGCATCGAAGCACGGTCGCCGATATCGGCCTTGTGAAACGCGTAACGCGGATTCTGCGCCGCACCTTCCAAGGCTTCGGGATTGGCGGCGTAGCCGAGCTTGTCGACGTTCACGATGCGCGTCGCGTTGTCGCGCAAGGCCAGGCGGATGAAGGCCGAGCCGATGAACCCGCAGCCGCCGGTGACCAGGATCGTCGCCATGTCTAGGCGCGCCCGATCAAGCGCAGCAGATAATCGCCATAGCCCGATTTGCGGAGCGGTTCGGCCAACGTCGCGAGGCGATCGGCGTCGATCCAACCTTGGCGCCACGCGACTTCTTCCGGGCAGCCGATCTTCAAACCTTGGCGGCGCTCAACGGCGGCGATGAAATTCGCGGCATCGAGCAACGAATCTTGCGTGCCCGTGTCGAGCCACGCCGTGCCCCGGCTCAAGGTCTCGACCGTCAGCGTATTCTCGGCCAAGTACGACGCGTTGAGATCGGTGATCTCCAACTCGCCGCGCGGCGACGGCTTCTGCGTTTTGGCGCGCGCGGGCGCAGTACCATCGTAGAAATAAAGCCCGGTGACGGCGAGATTGCTTTTCGGCGTCTTGGGTTTTTCGACGATCGACAGCGCCTTGCCGTTCGCGTCCATCTCGACGACGCCATAGCGTTCGGGATCGCGCACCTGATAGGCGAAGACCGTGGCGCCCGTCGCATCGCGCTTGGCGATGCTCTGCAAACGGTTCGAGAGACCTTCGCCATAGAACACGTTGTCGCCCAGGATCAGCGCCGACGGCGCGCCGGCGAGGAATTTCTCGGCGATGATCAGCGCTTGGGCGAGGCCCTCAGGGCTCGGCTGCTCGGCGTAGGTGAGGTCAATGCCGTAAGCCGACCCATCGCCCAGCACGCGCTTGAACGCGGGCAAATCCTGCGGCGTGGAGATCAGCAGGATCTCGCGCAGACCCGCCAGCATCAGCGTGCTGAGCGGGTAGTAGACCATCGGCTTGTCGTAGACGGGCAGCAATTGCTTGCTGACCGCCAATGTCGACGGGTGCAGACGCGTGCCCGCACCGCCCGCCAGAATGATTCCCTTACGGCCCATAGAATTCGGGTTTAGGCGAAGGGGCCTTGCCTATCAAGCGCTTACTGCATCGTCCCGCCGGCCGGCGTCGATGACGGCGGTGCCGGGCGGGTATAGCGCTCGATCATGTAGCCGGCCCCCGCCCCGATTGCGGCCCCGGCGATGGCGGCCGTGGTCACGCCGGGCGCGCCGACGACGAAGTTGTAGCCGATGACGGCGCCCGCCACAGCCCCACCGCCGGTAAAAGCTTCCTGGCGCGAAGGCATATAGCACCCCGCGAGTGTCAGGCAGGCCGCCGCAACGGCCGCGATCTTGATCGGTTTCATCCGGACCCCGTTTCCCCCGGATTTCTTCCAGGGCGGCGGATTTCAACCCAAAACGGCGAAAAAGGCGAGTCTTAGGCCAAAAAAGGCGCCGAAGCGTCGCGCGGGGCCAG
>JAIUNH010000234.1 GCA_020161965.1 Pseudomonadota bacterium | reverse complement strand
GCATGCGTGGTTGATCGCGGGTCCGCGCGGCATCGGCAAGGCGACACTCGCCTATCGCTTCGCGCGTTTCGTGCTGGCCGAAGGCAGCAAGCCGCAAGGCGATTCACTGTTCGGCGCGCCCGCGCAGCCGACTTCGATCGCGCTCTCGCCGGCCGATCCCATCTATCGCCGCGTCGCGTCGGGCGGGCATTCCGACATGAGCGTCGCGGAATGCACGGTCCATCCGAAGACCGGCAAGATGCGCAGCGAGATCCCGGTCGACGACGTGCGCGGGCTCGTCCAGTTCCTGCGCATGACACCGGCCGAAGGCGCATGGCGCGTGGTCGTCGTCGATGCCGCCGACGAGATGAATACCGAGGGCTCGAACGCGCTGTTGAAGGCCCTCGAAGAACCGCCGCCGCAAGCGCTGTTGCTGCTGGTCACGCACGCCGCCGGGCGTTTGCTGCCGACGATCCGTTCGCGCTGCCGGATGCTGTTCCTGCAACCGTTGCCCGAGGCGAAGGTCGTGACGCTGCTGTCGCGCTACCGGCCCGAAATTCCCGGCGACGAGCGCGCGGTGTTGGCCTCGCTGTCCGATGGTTCGATCGGCCGCGCGATGGATTTGGCCGATCGCGGCGGGGCCGAACTCTATCGCGAAGTGTTGGCGCTGGTCGCCGATCTGCCCAAGCTCGACGCGCTGGCCGTGCAGCGTTTCGCCGATCAATTGGCGCGGGGTGGGGAGGATGCGGCGGCGTCTTTGCGCACGGCGCTCGACCTGATGGGCGGGCTCGTCCATCGCCTCGCCAAATCGGCCGCCGGTCAGCCCGCCGCCTTGCCCGAGGAACACGCACTCGCCGCCCGCGCCGCCGCACGCGGCGCGCAAGCTTGGGTCCAGGCGTGGGAGCGCATCGGGCGTTTGGGCTCGGCGGCCGAAGGCCTCAATCTCGACCGCAAGCAGACGATCCTCGCGGCGTTCGGCGCATTGCAGCAGGCGGCGGCGTAGCTACGCCTTCGGTTCGTCGATGATCGACACGTGTGCTGCGACGACGCGCCAGCCTTCGGGGAATCGCACCCAGGTCTGCATCTGGCGGCCCAAGCGGCCGGGCGTGCGGCGGAACAGCGTCGACGCCGTGCCGAAATCGCGCCCGAACGTCGTGATGACAGGTTTTTCGAGCGTGCGCTGCAAGCCCACGCTAGGCCGCGCCGCGCGGAACGCCGCGATCTCGAGATAGCCGTAGAGATTTTCCGCCGCCCCATAACGGATCGTATAGGGCGCGTTCTTGAACAACTCGTCGAGCGTCTCGACGTCGTTGGTCGTCAGCGCCTTTTCGTAGCGCTCGAACATCGCGGTCAGTTCGGCCTTCACTTCGGGAATATCGACGTCCATCTTCGTGCTCTTTCCTAGAGTCCGGCGACCGGGGCGGTCGCGATACCTTGGCGCTCGAGTTCGTAGGCGACGCGCAAGGCGATATCCTCGCGCCACGGGGCGGCGACGATCTGCACACCCAGCGGCATCGCACCCTTGGTGTGGATCGGCGCCAACGCCACGGGCAAGCCGATGAACGAGATCGGTTGCGTGAACATGCCGAGATTGGGCCGCACCAGCATTTCCTGGCCGCCGATATTCATAGTCGTCTGACCGAGCTTCGGCGCGGCGCAGGGCGTCGCCGGCAGCAGGATCGCGTCGACATCGGCGAACAGCTTCAGCACTTGATCCGCATACCAGCGACGGAAGCGTTGCGCCTTCACATACCAAGCGGCGGGCACCATCAGCCCGGCGAGCAGGCGATCGCGCGTCGCGGGATCGAAATCGGCGGCGCGATTGCGCAAGCGCTTCTCGTGCAGCTGCGCACCCTCGGCCGTCGTGATCGTGTAGGCGGCGGCGCGCGCGCGTTGCGCTTCCGGCAGAATCACTTCGCGCGTTGCCCCCAGCGCCTTGGCGGCGCGGGCGACCGCATCGAATGCGACTTGCTCGCCGCCTTGGGCGAAATAGCCGCCACCGACCGCGATGCGCAAACCTTCGGCGCCGAGACCGACATTGGCGAAGCTGGGTTCGAGTTCGCGAGGCGTCTGGCCCGCATCGGCATCGTCAACGCCTTGCAGCGCGTCGTAGACGAGGGCAAGATCTTTGGCCGTGCGCGCGAACGGCCCGAGATGATCGAGCGAACCTACGAACGGAAACGTATCGCTTCGGCCGAGGCGGCCATAAGTCGGCTTCAAACCGAAAATGCCGCAGAGCGCGCCGGGCACGCGGATCGAGCCGTTGGTGTCGGAGCCCAGCGCTACCGGCACCATGCCGGACGCGACGGCCGCACCCGAACCGCCCGACGAACCGCCGGTCATGCGCGTGCGGTCATGCGGATTGCGCGACGGGCCGTCATGCTCGTTCTCGCCGGTGAAGTCGTAGGCGTATTCGCCCATGTTGAGCCCGCCGAGGTAGATCGCATCGGCTTCGTTCATCCGGCGGCCGAGGAAAGAGTCGCGCTTGGCTTGCGGCAGGTCGCGATTGATCTTGGAGCCCGCGCGCGTCGGCAGGCCTTCGATATCGAACAGGTTCTTGACCGCGTAAGGCACGCCGGCGAGGGGGCCGAGCTTCTCGCCCTTCGCGCGCTTGGCGTCGATCGCGTCGGCTTGCGCCAGTGCGCGACCCGCGATCACGTCGGTGAAGGCATTGATCTCCGGGTTCTGGCTTGCGATGCGTACCAGCATCGTCTCGACGATCGCGCGCGCCGAGATTCCGCCCGAGGCGACGCGGCGCGCGATCTCATGCGCCGAAAGTTCGATCGGGGTCACTTCAACCCCTCCGGCCGCCAAACAGGGGCGGCTTCAAGCTCGTCGGGAAGGTCGAACTCGGTCACCGCCTTGGCGATGGCGAACGTACGTTCCAGGTTGCCGCGAACGCCCGGCCGATAGGCGGGGTCGATCTTGAGACCGAGAATCGCGGCGGTTTGGTCGAGATAGGCGTCGATGTCATCCATGGCGGGCCAGAAGGAAGCAAGAACCCGGCCAATTTGTCATGCGCTTGCACGGAATTAGCGGGCGGGCCATATATCCTGCCATGAAAAGCTTCTACGTCACTTCGCCGATCTATTACGTCAACGACGTTCCCCATATCGGGCACGCCTACACCTCGCTCGCCTGCGACGTGCTGGCGCGCTTCATGCGGTTCGACGGATACCGCGTCCATTTCCTGTCGGGCACCGACGAGCACGGCCAGAAGGTCGCCAAGGCGGCCGCACTGGCGGGCGTCGATCCGCAGGCGTTCACGGACAAGGTGTCGCAAAATTTCCGTGCGTTGCTGCCGGCCATGGGCTGCTCCAACGACGATTTCATCCGCACGACCGAGCAGCGCCACAAGGATTCCGTCCAGGCGATCTGGCGCGCGATGGCCGCGCGCAAGACGCCCAAGGGCAACGACAACATCTATCTCGGCAAATACGACGGCTGGTACGCGGTGCGCGACGAAGCCTATTATGACGAGTCCGAACTCACGACCGGGCCCGACGGCAAGAAGCGCGCACCTTCGGGCGCCGAGGTCGAATGGGTCGAGGAGCCGTCCTATTTCTTCCGCCTGTCGGATTGGGGCGATTGGCTGCTCGAATGGTACGAGAAGAACCCCGACGCGGTCGGCCCGGCCACGCGCCGCAACGAAGTGATGAGCTTCGTGAAGCAGGGGCTGCATGACCTTTCGATCTCGCGCACCACGTTCGACTGGGGCATCAAAGTGCCTGGCGACGAAAAGCACGTGATGTATGTGTGGCTCGACGCGCTGACCAACTACATCACGGCGGTCGGTTACCCGAACGTCGAGAGCGATCTGTTCAAAACCTTCTGGCCCGCCTCGGTTCATATGGTCGGCAAGGACATCGTGCGCTTCCACGCGGTCTATTGGCCCGCGTTCCTGGAAGCCGCCGGTCTGGCGCCGGCCAAGCGCGTCTACGCGCATGGCTGGTGGACCAATGAAGGCCAGAAGATTTCGAAGTCGCTCGGTAACGTCATCGATCCGATCAAGTTGATCGAGACCTATGGCCTCGACCAAGTGCGCTACTTCCTGATGCGCGAAGTGCCGTTCGGCCAGGACGGCGACTATTCGCAAGCGGCGATGATCCGGCGCATGAATACCGATCTCGCCAATGATCTCGGCAATCTCGGCCAGCGCGTGCTGTCCTTCGTCGCCAAGAACGCGGGTGCATGCGTGCCCACGCCGGGCGATTTCAGCGATGCCGACCGCGCGATGCTCGACAAGGCCGCCGCGCTGCTGGCGATCGTGCGCGCGGATATGGCCCAGCAAGGTTTCCACAAGGCGCTCGACGCCGTGTTTGCGGTCGTTGCCGAAGCCAATCGCTATGTCGACGCGCAAGCGCCATGGACGCTACGCAAGACCGATCCCGCGCGCATGGCGACGGTGCTCTACGTGCTGATGGAAATACTGCGCCGCGTTGCGCTGTTGCTTCAGCCCTATATGCCGACGACGATGGCGAGGCTGCTCGACCAACTCGCCGTTCCCACCGATGCGCGCGACGCGTCCGCCTGGGACAAAGTGTTGGTCGCGGGCACGGCGTTGCCGGCACCGCAGGGCTTGTTCCCGCGCTATGTCGATCCGGCCGCACCGGTGGCGGGCGAGGGGCCGAAGAAGAAGTGATCCTCGTCGACTCCCATTGCCATCTCGACTACCCGGAACTGCAAAAGGATTTCCCGGGCGTGCTGGCGCGCGCGCGCTCGGCGGGCGTCGAGACGATGCTTGCCATTGGCACGAAATTGTCGGCATTCGAGAACGTGCGCAAGATTGCGGAAAGTGCGCCCAACGTGTTCTGCACGGTCGGCGTTCATCCGCACGAAGCCCAACACGAACAAGCCGCGACCGAAGCGTTGGTCGCCGAGGCGGCACACCCGAAAGTCGTCGGGATCGGCGAAACCGGCCTCGATTACTATTACGAGAAAAGCCCGCGCGAACCGCAGCGCGAGAATTTCCGCGCCCATCTGCGCGCGGCGCACGCGACCGGCTTGCCGGTCGTGATCCATACGCGCGACGCCGACGCGGATACGATCGAACTGCTCGATTGGGCGGCGAAGGAATTGCCCGGCGTGACGGGCGTGCTGCATTGCTTCACGTCGAGCCTGGAGCTTGCGCAGCACGCGATGAAGCTCGGCTATTTCATCTCGATCTCGGGCATCGTCACGTTCAAGAACGCCGAGGATCTTCGTCGCACGGTAAAGGAAATTCCGCTCGACAAGCTGTTGGTCGAAACGGATTCGCCGTATCTGGCGCCGATCCCGATGCGCGGCAAGCCGTGCGAGCCGAGCTATGTGATCCACACCGCGCGCTGCGTGGCGGGCCTCAAGAACGTCACGGTCGAGGAACTCGGCGCCGTCACGACCGAGAATTTCTACAAACTGTTCGCGCGCGCCAAACGGCCCGCAGCGGCGGCGGCGTGAACCAAAACCTGAAGGTCACGATGCTGGGCAGCGGCGCCTCGGCCGGCGTGCCCCTCGTCGGCTGCACGTGCGCCGTTTGTTCCAGTGCGGATCCCAAGAACAAGCGCACTCGGGTTTCGATCGTCGTCGAGAGCGCCACGACGCGCATTCTGGTCGATGCCAGCCCCGATCTGCGCCAGCAATTGCTGGCCTCGGGCCTGACCAAGTTCGACGCGGTGATTTTCACCCACGAACATGCCGACCACATGCACGGCATCGACGATCTGCGCACGCTGAACTGGATCAAGAACGCGCCGCTGGATTGCTATGGCGACGCCCGGACCTTGGCCGAAGCCAAGCGCCGGTTCGGCTATGCGTTCGAGCCGCCGAACGAACTGGCGCTCAAAGGCGCCTGGGTCGTGCCGGTTCTGGTGCCCAAGGTGCTGGAACCCGGCCAGACGGTCCGGATCGGCGATATCGACGTGACGGCCTTCATGCAGGTTCATGGCGGCGACCGCGACCCGACGCTGGGCCTGCGGTTCGGCGATTTCGGCTATTCGACCGACGTGAAGGAAATGCCCGAAGCCGGGTTCGCGGCCTTGGCCGGGATCGATACCTGGATCGTCGACTGCCTGCAGGAGCAGCCGAACTTCGCCCATAGCCATCTCGACCAGACGCTGGAATGGATCGCACGGGTAGGGCCGCGCCGTGCGGTTCTGACCCACATGAACCACCGGCTGGACTACGCCACGCTGGCCGCCAAGCTGCCGGCCGCCGTCGAACCGGGCTATGACGGGCTGGTTCTGGACGTCGCTAAACGCCAAGCGGCACAAGCGGCGAAATAAGGCGCGAAAGCCAGTCCAAGTATCTGTACCAAAATCGTATCTTTAATTTTTGATAATATACATTATGCGATTTATGGATTGACGCTGCACGGGCCGTTGGACGTGCGTCCGGCGACTCCTTACGCTCCCGCTCCGATGACCAGCGATCTCGATTT
>JAIUNH010000233.1 GCA_020161965.1 Pseudomonadota bacterium | reverse complement strand
GCGGTCGAGGTCGGCGCCAATACGGCGGTGATCGAGGCCGTTTATCGCTGCATGATCGAGGCTTTCACGAAAGCCGAGCTCGCTGAGTTCGCCCATAAGAAAGCCGCCACCGACTAATCTCAAGACGGCGGCCTAAATATCACCGCCAGTCGCAAACGAGGGCCTGCTGATTGACTGACTTCATGTGGGAGGACCCGTTCCTGATCGACGCGGATCTGTCGGAAGAAGAGCGCATGATCCGCGACGCGGCGCGCGACTATTCCCAGGGCAAGCTGGCGCCGCGCGTCAAAGATGCGTTCCGCAATGAATCGACCGATCCCGCGATCTTCCGCGAGATGGGCGAGATGGGCTTCCTCGGCTCGACCATCGACGGCTATGGCTGTGCGGGTACGTCCTATGTCGCCTATGGCCTGATCGCGCGCGAAGTGGAGCGCGTGGACAGCGGCTATCGCTCGATGATGAGCGTGCAGTCGTCGCTCGTCATGCACCCGATCAACGCCTACGGCACGGAAGCGCAGAAGCAGAAATATCTGCCCAAGCTCGCGACCGGCGAATGGATCGGCTGCTTCGGCCTGACCGAACCCGATGCCGGCTCCGATCCCGGCGGAATGAAGACGCGCGCGCGCAAGGATGGCAACGGCTACGTCATCTCGGGCACCAAGATGTGGATATCCAACGCGCCGATCGCCGACGTGTTCGTCGTCTGGGCGAAGGACGATGCCGGCGACATTCGCGGCTTCGTGCTCGAAAAGGGCATGAAGGGTCTGTCGGCGCCGAAGATCGAAGGCAAGTTCTCGCTGCGCGCTTCCATCACCGGCGAAATCGTGATGGATGAAGTGCGCGTGGGCGAAGACGCGTTGCTGCCCAACGTGAAGGGCCTCAAAGGCCCGTTCGGCTGCCTCAACCGCGCGCGCTACGGTATTGCGTGGGGCGTGATCGGTGCGGGCGAAGCCTGCTGGCATGGGGCGCGCACCTATACGCTGGAGCGCAAGATGTTCGGCCGGCCTCTTGCCGCCAACCAGCTGATCCAGAAGAAGCTCGCCGACATGCAGACCGAATTGTCGATCGGCCTGCTCGCCGCGTTGCGCGCCGGGCGCCTGATGGACGAAGGCAAGCTGTCGCCGGAAACGATCAGCCTGATCAAGCGCAACAATTGCGGCAAGGCGCTGGACGTCGCCCGCCAAGCGCGCGACATGCATGGCGGCAACGGCATCATGGACGAATATCCGATCATCCGGCACATGATGAACCTCGAAACGGTGAACACCTACGAGGGCACGCATGACGTGCACGCGCTGATCCTGGGCCGCGCCCAGACCGGCATCCAGGCCTTTGGGCCGTAAGCGGAGAAGCTGAATATGCTGTTCGCGAAACTCGTCGATATCTATCAGCAGGCGGGTTTCGCGATCCGCTCCTCGATCAGCCCGTTCATGCTGAAGACGATCAGCAACGTTTCGAGCGAAGACGGGACCTTCACTTATATCGTCAAGGACGGCGCCAATTACGGCGCGCATGGCGGCGGCATTTCGATGTCGGAGGTCTATCTGATCGATAGCCTCGCCGCCGCGTTCAAGCCCGCGAACGTGTTCGGCATCGGCTGTTCCTTCGGCTGGAGCAGCGTGGCGCTGGCCGTGGCGAACCCCGCCGCCAAGGTCGTGGCAATCGATATTGCCGAAGGGACCAGCGCGCCGGGCCTCGGTCTCACCAACCAGATAGCCGCGCGCCATGGTTTGAATCTAAAGGGGCTGATCGGCCGTTCGCCCGAGGACGTGCCCGCGATCGTGGAACGCGAACTCGGCGGGCGCATCGATCTCGTCTTCATCGATGCCGACCACACCGATACGGCGCAATACGCCGATTTCCGCGCCGTGGCGCCCTATTGCCATCCGGGCACGGTCTATCTGTTCCACGACGTCTATATCTGCCAGACGACGGCGAGCTTCAAACGCATCGCGGCGGAAATGGTCACGCATGACGGCGTGGTGCTGACGCGCACCGCGTCGGGCATCGGCGCGCTGATCCCAAAATCGGCGACGGCGGAATTGCGCGGGGCGATTGCCGCCTTCGCCGATCCGTTCTGCGTGGTGCCGCTCTAACGATGCTCGAAACCCTCACCCTTCTGCTGGTCTGCCAGCTGATCGGCGAGGCGATCGTGCGTTATCTCGCGCTGCCCGTTCCCGGCCCCGTGCTGGGCATGGTGCTGCTGTTCGCGTTCCTGATGATGCGCGGCAAAGTGTCGGACGATCTCGCCAAGACGACCGGCACGCTGCTCGACAATCTGTCGCTGCTGTTCGTGCCCGCGGGCGTGGGCGTGATCCTCTACGCCGACCTCATCGCCGCCGAATGGAAGGCGATCGTCGCGGCGTTGATCGTCTCGACCATCGCCACCATCGCGGTCACTTCGCTGCTGATGAAGAAACTCGCGAAGCCCGAGGATAAGGGATGACCGGCGGCGGCGATCTTTTCGAGCTGTGGGTCTATCTTTCGACCACGCCGTTGCTCGGGCTGACGGTGACGCTCGTCGCCTATCTGATCGGCCGGCGCATCTACGAGCATTTCGACCGCACGCCGATCGCCAATCCGGTGCTGATCGCCGTCATCCTGCTGGTGGCGCTGCTGTGGATTTCGGACGTGCCCTATCGGCGCTATTTCGAAGGCGCGCAATTCGTGCATTTCCTGCTCGGCCCCGCGACCGTCGCGCTCGCTGTGCCGCTCTATCGCCATTTCGCGGAGATCAAGCGCAATGCCGTCGCGATCTTCGTGTCGATCGTTGCGGGCTCGACCACCGCCATCGTCTCGGCCGTCGGCACGGCGTGGCTGTTCGGCGCCTCCGAACGCACGCTGCTCAGCCTCGCGCCCAAATCGGTGACGACGCCGGTGGCGATGGGCATTTCCGAAAGCATCGGCGGCTTCCCGGCCTTGACCGCCGTGCTGGTGATCCTCACCGGCATTCTCGGCGCCATGTTCGGCACGTGGACGATGAACGCGCTGCGCCTCAAAGATTGGCGCGCGCGGGGCTTGGGCATGGGTACGGCCGCGCACGGGATCGGTACGGCGCGGGCGTTTCAGGTGAACGAATTGGCGGGTGCCTTCTCCAGCCTCGCGTTGGGCCTCAACGCGCTGGCGACGGCGATTTTGGTGCCGCTGATTATTCGGCTGCTGTCGTCGTGACCTGCGGCGCGTAGCCGCCCTGCCCGATGGCGCCGATCCAGAACTGCTCCATGCGGCGCAGCGTCTGTTCGAGCTGGGTGAGATCGCCGGGCTTGACCAGCGTGCGCGTCAATTCGTCGGCATGGCGCGCGAAAACCTGATCGAGACGCTCGTGCAGCTTCAGCCCCTGCGCCGTCAGCTTGACCCGCACCGAGCGGCGGTCATGCGGGCTGCGCGCCTGCGAGATGTACTCGTTGTCGATCAGCTTCTTCAAATTGTAGGAAACGTTCGAGCCCAGGTAATAGCCGCGCTGGGTGAGTTCGCCGACCGTCAGTTCGTCCTTGCCGATATTGTAGAGGATCAGCGCCTGGACGTTGTTGATGTCGCGCACGCTCATACGGTCGAGTTCCAGTTTCACGACTTCGAGGAACTGGCGATGCAGCCGCTCGACGAGCGAAACGGAATCGAGATAGTCGCGCTTGAGGTCCGACATCAGGTGAGGTCCCGGAAAAAATACCGAAAAGTTTTAACATAAATACGGGACGAATGGTTAAGGACCTCTTACCTGCCCTGCAACATCTTGATAATGCCTGAAAAGTCGAGCGGCCCGTCGCCCTTCGCGGCCATCAGCGCGTACAGAGATTCCGCCGCGGCGCCCAAAGGTGTCGCCTGCCCGGTCGTTTGGGCGGCCGCCTGGGCGAGCTTCAAATCCTTCAACATCATGTCGGCCGTAAAGCCGGGTTTGTAGTCGCGATTGGCGGGCGATGCGGGTACGGGGCCGGGCACGGGGCAGTAACTCGTCATCGACCAGCACTGGCCCGAACTCTTCGACGAAATGTCGAACAGCTTCTGCGCGTCGAGACCGAGCTTGGCGGCGAGGCTGAACCCTTCCGCCACCGCGATCATCGAAATGCCGAGGATCATGTTGTTGCAGATCTTCGCCGCCTGACCGTTGCCGGGCCCGCCGGCATGGACGATCGTCTTGCCCATTTTGGACAGGATCGGTTGCGCACGGCCGAACGCCGCTTCGCTGCCGCCGACCATGAAGGTGAGCGTCGCGTTCGCCGCCCCGACCGTGCCGCCGGATACGGGCGCATCGACCATCTCGAACCCCGCCGCACTCGCCTTCGTCGCGATGGCGCGCGCACTGTCCACGTCGATGGTCGAGCAATCGATCAGCAAGGCGCCCTTCTCGGCCGCCGGGATCACCGCATCGTAGACGGCGCGCGATTGCGGCCCGGCGGGCAGCATCGTCACCACGATCGACGCCCCTTTGACCGCATCGGCGATCGACGCACTAAAGGAAGGGGTCCTTCACGACCCACAAACCCTTGGATTATCTATCTTTGTATCGCCCAGCGGCAATAAGGTCTGGCGATACAGGCGACGGATCGCAGACCTTGGCAAGATCCTCGATCTCCGCCTCGGAAACTATCCCACCCATAGCATCGCGGCTGCCCGTGTGTGGACACAGGATCTCAACACCAAGGTTGAAGCCGGTATTGACCCTCGCATAGAGGCGCGGGAGGAAGAAAAGAGGCGGCACATGACAGTCGCGCGTGCCCACGCGCTCTACATGATCGCCGTCCGCCAGGGCCGCGCGACGACCGCGAGAAAGCCCAACAAACCTCGAACGATCAAGGACAAGCTGGACATATTCAAGCGCGACATCGAACCGTCGCTCGGGTCGCGAGTCATCTACGACATTGTCGAATCCGACCTGACCGCGCTGATCGAGGCTAAGGGGAAGGTCGCCAAGGTCCGGGCCAATCGCCTGGCGGGCGAACTCAAGGTGTTCTTCGCCTGGGCAGCCTCGCTGCGAGGGCAGGAAGTAGGCCTGACCACCAACCCGTCGATTCGCCTTGGCGACCTAAAATTCCCGGAGACACCCCGCATCCGGAAGCTCAGTCATCAGGAACTGGCCTGGTTTCTTCAAGCGTTGGCCGAGGAAGCGCGGGATGTGCAGCGCGGGATGCTGCTGTGGCAGCTCACCGCGGCCCGGATTTCCGAAGTGGTGGAGGCCAGGAGCGACGAGATACAAGACGGCATCTGGACGATACCCGCCTCACGCACCAAGAATTCGAACGCTCACAGCATCGCGCTCGGCCCGTGGGGACTGCTCCTGATACGGTCGAATCACGAATGGGTGCTTCCCGCCGACCGCGTCGAAGGCCCCAAGACCAGCATATGGTATCATGCGAGAGATCGGGTCAAAGCCCGGATGGAGCAGATCGCCGGTCATCCGATCGAGCAGTTCACCCCGCACGACTTCCGGCGCACGGCCCGATCCAACACCAAGCGGCTGAAGGTCGATTTCGAAACCGCGGAGGCAATGCTCAACCACGTCAAACGAGGCCTCGAGAGAACCTATGACCAATACGAGTTCGACGAGGAGAAGCGAGACTGGTTCCACCGCTGGGAACAGGAGGTCATTGCGATCGCAATCAAGGCGGGCGTGGCGGACGCGCTTGGCGTCCCGCCTCCTGTCGTGCCGAATCCCCGGCGTGCGATGCGAACGAACAAGCTGAAATTCAGGCTCGCACCCACTCACCAAAGGGCACGGGCATCAAACCATGCCTGAACTTCGACAAGCTTGAAGCGGGGGCGCTTGCGCCGGGTTCCTATCCCGAAGTCGTACTCGGTCGGGAATCCGGCGGGGCGTGTCTCGCGCAGCCGATCGATGTGACGCCGTGATAGCCGGGTCATGCGCGCAAAATCCGCGACGGTGATGAACTGGATCTCTTCGGGACGCTCGGCGGTTTTTGCTCGCGGCCGCCGGCTCATTTCGTCCGCCGCGCAAAATCCCGATCGCTTTCCAGAAATGCCGCGAGCATCGCCGGCACCAATTCGGTCAAGGGCTCCTCGGTCCCATAGACTTCCGTATAAGCCGCCGCATATGCCAGTAGCCGCAGGTGAAGATCGGGTTGCAGGCTGATCGAGAGCTTCACGGGCACACGGTCCGGAATCTTCGCCAGCTTGAGCGTCGCCATAAGATGCTCCTATCCGCGCCAGGGCGCCAGAATGAGGTCGCGGGTGACGAGCAGCCTGACCGGTGCTCCGGGCCGAATCGCGATCGTCGGCTGGATGTCGAGGTTGCGCTGGGTGATCTGGTCACCCGCTCGTGCCGTGTTCGACTGTGCCGATTCGCGGATCGCTTGCACGAGATCACTCTCGCCACTGATCGTCAGCTCCGAACCGACGCCGAGCAGGGTCGCGATCGCCACGCCCTTGAGCAGCGCCCAGCTATGGAAATCGACCTTGTCGGCAAGTCC
>JAIUNH010000232.1 GCA_020161965.1 Pseudomonadota bacterium | reverse complement strand
GCGCTCAGCGGCGAAAAGATCGTCGATCTGGGGCCGATGGCGAATTTACCGGCCTTCGACGGGCGGGTCGAAAACCTGGCGGGACGCGTGCTGACGCCGGGTTTCGTCAACATACATACGCACGCGATCCTCAGCCTGATGCGCGGCATCGCCGTCGATATGGGTTTCGCGCCCGCCTATACGCGCGGCGTGCCGCATGGGCACGAGATCGGGCCCGCGGAATCGGTCGCTTTGGCCCGGCTGGGCGCGCTGGAAGCGCTGCTCGCCGGATCGACCGCGATGGTCGATAGCTACGTCTATGGCGAATTGACGCTGCCGGCGATGTGTGACCTTGGCATGCGCGTTTGGGCGTGCGGGCGTTTGCACGATGTCGATTTCTCGCGCGTCCATCTGTCGGATTGGGAGCACAAAGACGAAATCGGCAAGCTGCGCTTGGGCGAGCTTGAAAAGCTCATGCGCGACTTCAATGGTGCCTATGGCGGCCGTGCGCGCACCATCGCCATTCCGCATGCGCCCGATACGTGCTCGGCCGATCTGCTGCGCCGGGCGGGCGAATTCGCGCGCGCCAACGGCTTGAAGGTGTCGACGCATCTGTCGCAGTCGAAGCTCGAAAACGCACAGATCCAGAAGCGCGACGGCTGTACGCCCACGCAATTGCTGGAACGTGTGGGCTTGCTCAACGAAGATTTGATCGCCGCACACTGCATCCACATGACCGACGACGATTTGAAGCGCTTCGGGGCGGCGGGAGCGACGGTGGCGCATGTGCCCAAGGGCAACGCCACGGGCGGTGCGGTCGCGCATACGCCTAATTTGCGGGCGGCGGGTGCGAACATCGCGCTCGGCACCGACAACCTCACGCAGGATATGGCCGAGCAGATGCGCTGGGGCTTGGCCAATGCGCGCGTGCATTTGGGCCGCGTGGCCGACGATTGGCAGCCCGAAGATGCTTTCGAAATGGCCACCAGCAACGGCGCCAAGGCGCTGGGTGTGGATGCGTGGCTCGGTCGGTTGGCGCCGGGCTACGCCGCCGATATCGTCGCGTGGGATTTCCGCCGCGCGCATCTCACACCATTGCTCGACCCGCTGGGCACGCTGGTTCATGACGCCAATGGGCGCGACGTGCAGCATGTATGGGTCGCGGGCCGCCAAGTGGTGCGGGACGGCGAGGCCTTGTTCGCCGATACGAACGCCGTGCGCGCGGATGCGCAGAAAGCCGCCGAAGGCTTGTGGGCGCGGGCGGCCGAGGATGCGTAAATTAGGGCAGCAATGCCGCGCGCAGATCGGCCGTCGGCGTGGAAGCGCCCGCGCGCAGGCGCGCGCGATTATCCATCATGTGTTTGGACGCCAGACGCTGCGCCAGCGCGCCGTCGCCTTTGGCGAGCGCATCGACCATCGCCACGTGATCGTCGATCGCGCAGATTTGGGTTTGCGGCGGGAACAGCGCAGTCATGAAGCTGGTGCGCGCGACCAGGCGTTCCAGCGTTTCGGTGACGACCGAATTGCCGTGCAGCGTGGCGAGCAGCGTGTGGAAATCGCCCATCAGACGCAGATGTTCGCGTCGCTCGCCGCTGTCGTTGGTGCGCCGCTGCGCGCCGATATGTTCGCGCAGTTTGCGGATATCGGCGGCGGTGATGTGCTGGGCGAGATCGGCGGCCATCGCCCCTTCGATCAGCGCGCGCGCGGCGTAGGTTTGGGTGACCTCGTCCTCGGTGGGCGAGGCGACGCGGGCACCTCGATTGGGCTGCAGCACCGCCACGCCGCGCTCGGCCAACGCCTTCAACGCCTCGCGCACGGCGGCGCGGCTGGCACCGAAAATCCCGGCGATTTCCTCCTCGCGCAGGCGCGTGCCGGCGGTCAAACGCCCATGCGCGATCGCTTCCAAAACCGCGTCGACGATCTTGGCGGAGACCAAAGCGGCTTGCAGCGGGCGCGGGGCGAGCGTGTCGGCAGGCATATCCGCCCTTTAGCACATTCCCGGCAATTTACCCTAATGGTCAATCTTTAGGCTTTATTGTCGACAAATTGACTAATTCGTCAGCAAAGTAGGAAGCATGAAAACGACAGCGATACGCCCGATCCGCCTGCCCATGCGCGCGCCCGACGATCTCGCGGGCTTCGCCAAAATTCTGGATAGCGGAACGATCGATCCCGCCGCCATCGTCGGGCTGTGGTGCAAGACGCGCGGGAACGGTCTGCGCAACGACTTCACCAAGCCCTGGATCGATTTGCTGCTGCGTTCGATGCTCGCCAAACGTCTGGGTATCGACGAAGCGGCGGTCGCCGAGCAGGTGCCGATCCTGGTGTCGGGCGGATCGGAAGGGCCGGTCTCGCCGCATTTGGTCATTTGGACAAGGGGCCAAGCGACGGGCGAACGCGGCTTGCTCGCGGGCGTGTCGCGCATCGAGATCGCACCCGCCGATCACGGCACGGCCAAGCATCGCGATGCGACCGCGCGCCAGCTCGCCGATCTGATGGCCGCGTCGAACTGGCGCGCCGACGATATCGGGTTGGTGATCGTGCGCGCGCCTTCGAATTTCGAAGACCCGGCCGCCGATCCCGCCGTGCGCAAACAAGCCGCCCTTGGTGTGGCGGAAGTTCTCGACGGCAAGGACGCAAACTTCGCCAGCCGCGCTTTCGTCGTGGCGCGGCATGACGGGCCGGGTCAGCAGATCTTCGTGCTCGCGAACGGGGCGGGCGGCGATCCCGCTTACGCCGTTTCGCACGCCGTGCTCGCCGATCCGTTCGACTCACCGTCGGTCGCTGCGGCGTTGGCGAAGTTCGGCTTCGCGGCATCGCCCCAGCTATCGCCGGATCAATCGAAGCGCTTAATCGCCGCGATCTCCAAGGGCGATGCGCCCGCCAACGGCACGATCCGTGGGATGCCGCATGCGATGAATCTCGACAACGATATCGCGATGCATCGCCATTCGCGCGCGGCCTATGGCGCGATGATCGGTTCGACGATCGGCCATGGCGCCGTACTCGTCTCGGGCGGCGCCGAAGCGCAAGGCCCGGACGATGGTGGCTTCGCGTCGTTTATTGCTCAAGTGAAGCCGGAAGGAAGCAAAGTATGAGCGCCGTCCCCGTCGTCGATATCTCGCCGATCCGTTCGGGCGATGAAGCCGCGATCGCAACGCTGGGCCGCACGATCGACGAGGCGTGCCGCAAGATCGGCTTTCTGGTCATTCGCGGCCATGGCGTGCCTACCGATCTGATCGCCGAAGTGCGCCGCCTGTCGTGGGAATTCTTCGCGTTGCCGGAAGCGGAGAAGGAAAGGCTGCGCCCGCCCAAAGGCACGATGCTGCGCGGCTATACCCCGCCCGAAACCAACACGCTGGCGCGCTCGCGCGGCGTGGAGACGCCGCCCGATTTCCGCACGCTGCTGAGCTTCGGCCGGCCGGAAGTGACGGGCAGCGAATACGCGCAATACGAAAACGCGGCGCCGTTCTACAAGCCGAATATCTGGCCCGCGAAGCCCGATGGTTTGAAGATCGTCTTCACCGCGTATTTCCGCGAGATGGAACGCTTGTCGGGCGAGATCATGCGTTGCTTCGCCGCCGGGTTGAACCCCTCCGGGACCAGCTCCTCCTCGTCCGCCCAGCTATAGAGTCGGCTGGTCATCTGCTTGATCTTATGCGCCTTGCGCGCCTGGTCCGCGAACTTGTCGCGGACGACTTTGATCATCGCCCGAGTGGTAAGGCGGAAGGGCTGTGCGCCCAGATATTCGTCGATCAGATCGAGTGTCTTGCCATAATCGAGCTGCGTCGAATCCGCGAGGCTCCGGAACTCTCCGCTCTTGCGGTACCGCTTGATCAGCCACGACCACGAATCCTTCGAAGCCGGCTCAGGCCGAGCCTCGACCTTTGCGCAAAGCTCCTCGTATTTGCGGTTGAATTCCTTCTCGCCCGGCTGGCCCGGCAGTTTGCAATCGCCGGTGATCGGGTGCCGGAACCGCCAATATTTTCCCTTGGCGAGGTAGGTGTATTTGAGTTCAGTGGCCGCCATTCATCTTCTCCAGGAAGCGGCGCTCGACCTCTTTCGCCTCGGCCGATTCCTCGACCTCGGTAAGGGGTTGCCCGCCCAGCCGATCCGCCCAGCGGTCCAGATCCTTGCGATCGTAGAGCACGCTGCGCCCATCCCGCTTCGGCGTTGGACCGCGATCCTTGATCGTCGACTCGCTGCGCGAAAGATAGGCGGCGGCCATCTCGATCGTCATCAGGCGCGGCCAGTCGGGAAGTGATGCACGGTTCATCACAGCAGGATCCTCGCTCTCAAGAGGCTGACGAGCACGCGGTTCTCGCGCGCAATGTCGGGCAGCCCGCGTGCGCTGAACCGCGCCGCGCGGCTATCGAGCGCCTGCGCAAGCGCCTGGCACGCGGCGGCGCCCTCCGGTGTGTCGACCCAGGCGGCGAGGTCGAAGGTGGCTCCCTCCCCTGCCCGATCGGCTCCGCTGTCATCGGAGCGCGTCATGCGATTGCCGCCTTCGCTTCCAGGCGCGCGCGGTTCAGCGCGGCCATCTCGTCGGCCGAACCGCCAACGTCCGGATGCGCCTTCGCCGCCTGGCGCTTGAATGCTTCGTCGATCTCGATCGCAGAAACGGCGACGTTCGGCGCGAAGCCCAGAACCTCGCGCCATGGCCGGGCGCCATCGGGGGCCGGCAGGGCGACAAAGCCTCGAAAGGTCTGCCGAACGATGTGCAGGCCGCCGTGGCGCATCTCCGTGCGCCGCGCTTCGATCACATGATAGATCGCCTGCAGATTGTCCTCGGGCTTGGGATAGCGGTCGACGGCGATGCACCTGCGCTGCCCATCCCACATGAACCATGCGGCAACGCCCGTATCGGCAGGCATCTTGAGCGAGAGGCCGCCGACATTCGAGGACAGCACGATATCCGAGACCGGTTTGCCCGTATCGCGGCCGAACATTTCCAGCGCCTTTTCGACATTCTTGAGCGCGGCAGGAAGGGCCGATTTGAAATTGCTCGCAACCTTGCGCTCGGCGCGCGGCAACCCGTCGGGCCAGGCGAGAGGATATGGATGCATGTCAGTTCTTCTCCCGCTCGGCGCCGACGATCGGGATCGGGAGCGGGGTCGCGCAATTCGCGCACTCCGCCGACCGCCTGCCCATGTAGAAATTCGAATGCCCGCAGCACGGGCAGCGATCGCCGGTCCGATATGGAACCGGCTGCCAGCCGGCCCGCGCCGCCACGAGGGACGCGCTATCGGGGAAGCGGTTGGCAGCCGGCGCCATATCAGTTCCCCTTGGACGCCTTGAGGACGATCGCGTCGCGCGCGGCGACATGGATCTCTTCGCCGGTCCGAGGATTGCGGGCGACGCGGGCGTTCTTGTGGACCTTCTTCAGCGTGCCCAGGCCGGGCAGCATCAGGCGGCCCGTCTCGTTCACGACCGACGAGATCGCGTTGCCGAGCACATCAGCCACGGCGCCGGCGTCCTTCTTCGAAATTCCAGCCGCCTCCGAAATGGCGGTAATGAGAGCGGGTTTCGACATTTCTGCACTCCATCATCGTGCCGGGCACATTTCGCCGCCCGGCGAGGCGTTTACGGCTTCGTTGCCGTATTCTCGGCCCTGACCTGCTCGATCGTGACGGCGCCCTGGTTGAAAAGGCGCTCGCCAAGCTTGCGCAGGCCGTTGTGGAAATTGGTGCGACAGGTGCCGCAGCAGAACTTCGGGTTCTGGCGAGAGGGCGGCACCGGGTTCGGGCAGTAGAGGCAGATCCGCGTCATGCGCCGATCCGATCGATGTTCTCGCGGACGACGCGGAAGGTCAGCGCGACAATCTGGGGATTGTCCTCCCAGCGCTCGCCCTCATTGGTGTGGAGGCTGTTCCATAGCGCGTGAAAGGCGGAGACGGCGGTTGGCCCCCAAAGCGGCGCGCGCGGATGCCGCCCCCAGCCGCAATCGGTGCCTGGAATGATCCAGACGCCGCGCATTTCCGGGTCGCTACCAGTTTCTTCCGCTCGCGCGGCCGCCCATTCCTTATCCGCTTCGGTCGGTTCATCGAAGAACAGCCCTTCGGCTTGAGCATCGGTCTCCGTGGTATCGAGGAGCGACTGGAACCGGACATCTTCGACGATGAGCGTCAAGCGTGATGCCCAGCGCGGCATATGGAGGGATGGATAGGATTTCCCGCCCAGCTCGCGCTCGCCATCGGCCAGATATTCTACCGCAGTCGTCTTCGGATCGAGATCGGAGGGACGCGGGACGCGGCCGAGATCTTCGCGATAGTAGCTATTGCCGTATGCCAGTCGGAAGGCTTCGCGAACCCAGAGGCGATCGCCGACCTGGACGCGCGCGAGCGGCGACGATGCCAGCCGTCGGGTCTGCGTCTTCCGATTGCCGTTGATCGCCTGGATCATCGGGGCGGAGAAGATGATGGGGCGGTCCGTCATGCCGGGAATCCGTTGTGCTCGACGCCGTC
>JAIUNH010000231.1 GCA_020161965.1 Pseudomonadota bacterium | reverse complement strand
CCGCCGCGCGGGCGATTCATTTCACCGCCGCTCAAAGCCGCCCTCGCCGATACGCTGGAAGCGGGCGAGCAGGCGATGCTGTTCTTGAACCGGCGCGGCTATGCGCCGCTCACGCTTTGTCGCGCTTGCGGTCATCGCTTGCAATGCCCGCGCTGCACGGCTTGGCTGGTCGAACATCGCCTGCATGGGCGTTTGCAATGCCATCATTGCGGCTACGCCTCGCCCTTGCCGCGCCAATGCCCGTCTTGCACGGCGGAGGATTCCTTCGTCGCTTGCGGCCCGGGCGTCGAACGCGTGGCGGAAGAAGCGCAAGCTTTGTTCCCCGATGCGCGCATCGGCGTGATGACGTCCGACACCGTCGCGGGCCCGGCGGCGGCGGCGGAATTCGTGCGCCAGATGGCGGAGCGGGAAATCGACATTCTGGTCGGCACGCAGATCGTCGCGAAGGGGCATCACTTTCCGCTGCTGACGCTGGTCGGCATCGTCGATGCCGATATCGGTTTGACCGGCGGGGACTTACGCGCCGGCGAACGGTCCTGGCAATTGCTGCATCAGGTCGCGGGGCGTGCCGGCCGCGCCGAACGCCCCGGCCGCGTGCTGATTCAAACCCATATGCCCGAACATCCGGTGATGACGGCGCTGGTCGCGGGCGATCGCGAACGCTTCCTTGCCGCCGAAAGCCACGACCGGCGCAAGCGCAACTGGCCGCCTTTCGGGCGTCTTGCGGCGCTGGTGTTGTCGGGCGAGGACGAAGGCTTGGTCGATCGCATCGCCAAGCGTTTGGGGGCGACCGCGCCGCGCGAAGCGGGGATCGAAGTATTGGGGCCCGCCCCCGCCGCGATGGCGATTCTACGCGGCCGGCATCGCCGGCGTTTGCTGGTCAAGGCCGCGCGCGATTTCGATCTGCAAGGCGCGTTGCACGACTGGCTGGCGCAAACGAAAATTCCGGCGAATTTGCGCCTCGCCGTCGATATCGATCCGTATAGTTTTTTGTGAACTAGGCCGCGCGCGCGAAGCCGGCGCGGAACACGTCCAACGTGCCGCCGGGCGCTTCGCGATGTTCGATCGTGCCGCCCAACGAATGCGCGAAGCCTTGCGCGACCGCGTCGCCCAGATGCGATTGCTTGGCGCCCGACGTGGCGCCGTTGGCCGACACGGCAATGGCGAGTTCGACGCGTGCTTCGTCGAGGCCGCGCACGCCGACCGAGAAACCCACCCGCCCGCCTTGGCCCGCCGCCGACAGCGCGTGCACGAGCAGCGCGTTGGTCATGCGATGCAGGCGGCTTGCGTCCGCGATGATGCGCAAGCCATCGGGCACGTCGAGGCCCAGATCGCAGGCGACGTCGAGATCGCGCGCGCGTCCGCGCACGCTTTCGTAAGTGAGCTTCGCCCAATCGCGCGGATCGACGGCGGCAAGGCTGTGCCCGTCGCTCGCCTGCGCCAGCGCCACCCAATCGAGCGCGTCGTTCAACGCGCGGCCCAGCTTGGCGCCGGCCGCGCGCAGCGTGCCGAGCGCGCGCTGGCGTTGGAGTTCGCCGCCGTTGGGGGCAGCGCCAGGCACCGAAAGCGCATCGCTTGCCCAGCGTAGCGCGTCGATCGGATCGCGCAAATCCTGGCCGAACCCGGCCAGCAAGCGCGCCATTTCCACGCGCGCCCGGTCGGACGCGTCGGCGATGCGGATCAACGCGCGCTCGCGCCGATCGATAAGGAAAGCGGCGCCGAAGGCGAGCAACGCGACGAAGCCGGCGGTGGCGAAATAAAGCCGGGCGCGATCGTCGGAATCGGCGCGCAAATCGGAATCGGGCAAGGTGACCGCGACGTAAAGATCGTAGGGCGCCAAGCGTTGCCACGCGATCGCGTGGCGATCGCCGGCCACGGCGCGGTCGCCCAACGACAAACCGGAATCGGCGGTCCGCAGGATCGGCATCCACGCGTCGAAATTCGCGTCGAGCGCGATGTCGGTGGGTGATGCTCCCGCACGCGCGCGGATCAAGCCGTCGCCGCCGACGATCGTGGTGATGGCGCCGGGCAGATTTGCCAGCCGTCCGTCGATGTCGCCGAAATGCGCGACGTCGATCGACGCGACGATGGCGCCGCCGAAGCCGCCGTCGGGCGCGTCGATGCGTCGCGTGACCTGTACGGTCCAACGGCCCGACACGCGCCCCAGCACCGGCGGGCCGATGAAGAAATCGGTTTCGCCGTCGGCGAGCACTTTGAAGTGGCGGCGATCGGCGACCGAAACCGGGGCCGATCCCATCGGCAGCGTCGATTGAAGGACGATGCCTTGCGCATCGGCGACGGAAAGCTGCGCCAATTCGCCGACCGCGATGCGCTTCTCGTCGATCAAGCGTTGGAGCGAGAACGCATTGCCGCCGCGTTCGGCGGCGTATTTGACGAGATCGAGCAGCCGCGCCGTCGACGTCACGTAAGCTTGCGTCTGCGCGGCTTCGATGCGCGCGAATTGCGTCAGTTCTTCGATCTCGTGCGTGCGCGTCGCGTGCCGGTCGAGCCATGCGCCCGTCAACGCCAGCCCGAAAACGAGCAGCGTCACGGCGATGGCCATGCCCCACACGCCCGGCAAGGGCAGGCGGCGCAAGGCGGCGGTTGGCGGCAGGGGCGACATCGGCGGGCGGGCTGCACGGGCAGGGGTTGCGGAACTCTGCCAACCTGCCCGGCGGCGCTGAATCCAACCTGAACCGGATGCGGCGAAACGCGGATTCCGCATGCCTTATTGCATCGCAGTTGTGCCTGTGGTAGCTACACGCGCGCGCTGGCGGAAGGGGTTTCCTGACCGCCTGTTTTTATGTTGAGTTTCAATGGGGTTGCGGCCCGTCCGGGCGCCCGCAATTCCGGTCGAAAAGGGAAGCTTCGCTCCGTGGCATCCGATACATCCGTGGCCGCCGTTCTCGCCCAGCGTTACGCGGGCGCGCTCTATGAACTGGCCGACGAGGGCAAGGCGCTGGACGCCGTCCTCGCGGATCTGAAGTCGGTCGAAGCCGCGATGGCCGAATCGGCCGAATTGCGCCGCGCGATGACCAGCCCGTTGCTGCCGCGAAAGGCGCAGGAAGCCGCCGTTTTGGCCGTCGCCAAGGCGCTGGGCGTGGGCGATCTGGTTCGCCGTTTCCTGGGCACGCTCGCCCGTAACCGCCGCCTTGGCGGATTCGCCGCGGTCGCCGCGGCCTATCGCGCCATCCTGGCCGACAAGCGCGGCGAAACGACCGCCGAAGTCGTGTCGGCCGTGGCGCTCACCGATTCGCAGAAAGCCGCGCTGGAAGCGGCTTTGGCCGGCCGCGCCGGTCGCAAGATCTCGCTCGACCTCAAGGTCGATCCCCGCATCCTGGGCGGGCTGAAGGTGAAGGTGGGTTCCCGCCTCGTCGATGCCTCGCTGCAAGGCCAACTCAAGCGTCTCCACCTGACCCTGGCGGGTCGGGCCTGATATTCCGGAAGAGGGTTCCAAGATGGGTATTCGCGCCGCCGAGATTTCCGCCATTCTCAAGGACCAGATCGCCAAGTTCGACACCGCCGCGGACGTCGCGGAAGTCGGCCAGGTGATTTCGGTCGGCGACGGCATCGCCCGCGTCTACGGGCTGGACAAGGTCCAGGCCGGCGAAATGGTCGAGTTCCCCGGCGGCATCAAGGGCATGGCGCTGAACCTCGAAACCGACAATGTCGGTATCGTGATTTTCGGCGACGACCGCGACATTAAGGAAGGCGACACGGTCAAGCGCACCGGCGCCATCGTCGAAACGCCGGTCGGCAAGGGCCTGCTCGGCCGCGTGGTCGACGGTCTCGGCAACCCGATCGACGGCAAGGGCCCGATCCAGGCGACGGCCAAGAGCCGCGTCGAATTGAAGGCCCCCGGCATCATCGCGCGCAAGTCGGTGCACGAGCCGATGCAGACCGGCCTCAAGGCCATCGACGCGCTCGTTCCCGTCGGCCGCGGCCAGCGCGAGTTGATCATCGGCGATCGTCAAACCGGCAAGACCGCCGTCGCGATCGACACCTTCCTGAACCAGAAGGCGATCAACGCGGGCAGCGACGAGTCGAAGAAGCTGTACTGCATCTATGTCTGCATCGGTCAGAAGCGTTCGACCGTCGCGCGTATCGTCAAGACGCTCGAAGATTTCGGCGCGCTGGAATACACGATCGTCGTCGCCGCGACGGCGTCGGATCCGGCCCCCTTGCAGTTCCTCGCGCCCTACACGGGCTGCGCGATGGGCGAATATTTCCGCGACAACGGCATGCACGCCGTCATCGTGTACGACGATCTTTCCAAGCAGGCCGTGTCGTACCGCCAGATGTCGCTGTTGCTGCGCCGTCCGCCGGGCCGCGAAGCCTACCCGGGCGACGTGTTCTATCTGCACTCGCGCCTGCTGGAGCGCGCGGCCAAGATGTCCGACGCCATGAAGGCGGGTTCGCTGACGGCGCTGCCGGTCATCGAAACCCAGGCGGGCGACGTGTCGGCCTATATTCCGACCAACGTGATTTCGATCACCGACGGTCAGATCTTCCTCGAAACGGACCTCTTCTATAAGGGCATCCGCCCGGCCATCAGCGTCGGTCTGTCGGTGAGCCGTGTGGGCTCCGCCGCGCAGATCAAGGCGATGAAGCAGGTCGCGGGCAAGATCAAGCTCGAGCTCGCGCAGTACCGCGAGATGGCCGCCTTCGCGCAGTTCGCCTCGGACCTCGATGCGACGACGCAGGCGCTGCTGGCCCGCGGCGCGCGCCTGACCGAGCTGCTGAAGCAGCCGCAGTACAAGCCGGTTCCGGTCGAGGAGCAGGTGATCTCGCTGTTCGCCGGCACGCGCGGCTACCTGGACCGCATCACGGTCGCCCAGGTCGGCGAGTTCGAGCGTCGCCTGCTGGCCGACCTCAAGGTGCGCGAGCCGGGCATCGTCGAGGCGATCCGCAACGACCGCGAGATCAAGAAGCCGACCGAGGACAAGCTGGTGGCGTTCCTCGACGCCTTCGCCAAGTCCTTCGGCTGATACGGGCAGGTCGCGGAGAGCCATAGATGGCGAGCCTCAAGGCCCTGCGCATGCGGATCAACAGCGTGAAGTCCACGCGCAAGATCACGCAGGCGATGAAGATGGTGGCGGCGGCGAAGCTGCGGCGTGCGCAGCAGCGCGCCGAGGCCGCGCGCCCCTATGCCGAGCGGATGGAGCGCATGCTCGCTTCCCTCGGCGCCGCGGTGGCGGGACAGCCGGACGCGCCGCGTCTGCTGGTCGGCACCGGCGGTGATTCGGTGCACCTGCTGGTCGTGGTCAGCGGCGATCGCGGCCTGGCCGGCGCCTTCAACACCAATGTGGGCCGCTTCGCGCGCACCCGCATCCGGGAGCTTGAGGGCCAGGGCAAGACGGTGAAGATCCTCGCCGTCGGCCGCAAGGGCGCGACCTTCCTGAAGCGGGAATTCGCGTCGCGCTTCCTTGGCGAGATCTCCTTCGCCGGGAAGAAGGTCGTCGGCTTCGACGACGCGGCCGAGGTCGCGGCGCAGATCACCGCGCTGCTCGAGGAAGGCGCCTTCGACGTCTGCTCGCTGGTGTACAACCGCTTCCGCAACGTGATCACGCAGGTGCCCTCCGAGCAGCAGCTGATCCCGGGCGCGGTGCCGGAGCAGGAGGCGGACGACGCCGCCGCCGGCGCCCAGGCGCTTTATGAATACGAGCCGGCCGAGGACGAGATCCTTGCCGCGCTGCTGCCGCAGAACCTCGCCGTGCAGATCTACCGCGCCATCCTGGAGACCAGCGCCGGCTTCTACGGAAGCCAGATGACGGCGATGGACAATGCGACGCGCAATGCCGGCGAGATGATCAACAAGCTCACCCTCAACTACAACCGCACACGCCAGGCCAACATCACCAAGGAGCTGATCGAGATCATCTCCGGTGCCGAAGCCGTCTGAGCAGGGAAATCGCACGATGAAGAACAACGTCGGCAAGGTCACGCAGGTGCTGGGCGCCGTCGTGGACGTGCAGTTCCCGCAGGATCTGCCCAACATCCTGAACGCGCTGCACACCAAGGTCGAGGACCGCACGCTGGTGCTCGAAGTGGCGCAGCACCTCGGCGAGCGCACGGTGCGCTGCATCGCCATGGACACCACGGACGGCCTGGTGCGCGGCACGGAAGTCGTGGACACCGGTTCGGGCATCAAGGTGCCGGTCGGCCCGGCGACGCTCGGCCGCATCCTGAACGTCATCGGCGAGCCGATCGACGAGCGCGGCCCGGTGGTGGCGGAGAAGTCCTACACCATCCACCGCGACGCGCCGTCCTTCGATGAGCAGGCGACGTCGGCCGAGATCCTCGTCACCGGCATCAAGGTCATCGACCTGCTGGCGCCGTACCTGAAGGGCGGCAAGATCGGCCTGTTCGGCGGTGCGGGCGTCGGCAAGACCGTCACCATCCAGGAACTGATCAACAACGTCGCCAAGGCGCATGGCGGCGTGTCCGTCTTCGCCGGCGTGG
>JAIUNH010000230.1 GCA_020161965.1 Pseudomonadota bacterium | reverse complement strand
GTAAAGGATATAGGCCTGGGTCGCGAGCACTTGCAGGCCGCGGCCGATGATCTGCGGCGTGCCGAAATCGGCGATCGACATGACGAAGGCGAGCAGACCGCTCGCCGTGATCGCCGGCATGATCAGCGGCAAGGTAACCGTGAACAGGCGGCGCGTCGGCGACACGCCTAGGCTTTCGGCCGCTTCCTCCAGCGATCGGCTGACGGCCGCGAAGGCGCCCGAGGTGATCAGGAACACTTGCGGGAAGAATTTCAGCGCGAAGACCATGATCACGCCGGGCGTGCCGTAGATCGGCGGAATATCGATGCCGATGCCGGCGAGCGACGTGCGCACCAAGCCGTTGGCGCCGAACAGCACGATCCAAGAATAGGCGCCGATGAAGGGCGGCGAGACCATCGCGATCAGCGCCAGCACTTCGATCGCGGTCCGGCCGCGAATCTCGAAGCGCGACACGACGAAGGCGAGGCCCACGCCCAGGATCAGCGCGCCGATCATGCCGCCGAAGCCGACCAGGAACGTGTTGCCGATCGTGTTGAGGAAGCGCGGCTCGGAGAAGATCAGCGTGTAATTGGCGAAAGTGTACTCGCCGTCGACCACGAAGCTCGACAGCAGGATCTTGCCGAGCGGCCAAACGAGCAAGCCGAGAACGATCGCCCAGGCGGCGATCAGAACCGGCGTCCAGATATCGCGCCGCTTCATGGCGTCAGCTCGACGCGCGAACCGTCGGGCCGGAACAGCACGATATCCGCGACGGGAAGATGAAGCTCGGCGTCCTGCGTCGCCTTGTCGAGTTCGCTGCGCGCGGGGTTCGCGACCTGGACGAGCACCGTGCCCTCCGGCGTTTCGACCGTATGGACCGCTTCGCGGCCCAGATAGGTCGTCTTGAGGATCTTGCCGGCGAGCGCGATCCCATCCGTGGCGCCGGCGGCGCGCAAGCGCACCGTTTCGGGGCGGAAAGCGAGTTCGACCGGGCCGGGAGCTGCCTTGCCGGGCAACGCCCATTCTTTGCCGCCCAAGCGCAGCGTGCCGCTTTGGGTCAATTCTGCCGACAGGAAGTTCATCGTGCCGATGAAGGCCGAGGCGAAGCGGCGCTTGGGATGATTGTAGATCTCGTAAGGCGTGCCGAGTTGTTCCACGCGGCCCGCATTCATCACGCAAATCCGGTCGGAAACGGCGAGCGCTTCTTCCTGGTCGTGCGTCACGTAGATCGTGGTGATGCCCAAACGCTGCTGGATCTCGCGGATATCCTCGCGCAATTCGACGCGCAGCTTGGCGTCGAGATTGGACAAGGGTTCGTCCATCAACAACAATTTGGGTCGGATGGTCATGGCGCGCGCGAGGCCCACGCGCTGCTGCTGACCACCCGACAAGGCCGACGGCAAGCGATCGCCGTAATCGGCGAGGCGCACGGTGTTCAGGCTTTCCTCGACGCGCTTGGCGATTTCGTCGGCGGGCAGGTTGCGCGCCTTCAAACCGAAGGCGACGTTCTGCGCGACGGTCAAATGCGGGAAGATCGCGTAATCCTGGAACACCATGCCGATGTCGCGCTTATGCGCGGGCAGCGGATCGAGTTTCACGCCGTCGGCGATCACTTCGCCGCTGTCCTGCTGATGGAAGCCTGCGACGATGCGCAGCAAGGTCGTCTTGCCGCACCCGCTGGGCCCCAGCAGCGTGAAGAACTCGCCCGAGACGAGTTCGAGGTCGATACCGTCCAGGACCTTGATGCCGGGTCCGTAGGATTTATGGATCGCGCGGAGGCTGAGTGCGGTCATGGCGGTTTTGGCTCTATCGGTTGGGCGCCCGGATCGGCGCCGGAATGTACGCAAAAACGGGGCCGGACGCCCCGGTCATCGAACGATCCCGAGATAGGTGCGGTCGTCGGTCCACAGACCGGCGAGCGACCCGCGCGGGGCGAGAATTTCGGTGATCTTGTGCGGGTCGCGGCGTTCGATGTCGCGGAACTTCGCTTCCCATGAATCGACGCCGAAGGTATCGCCGGGTTCGAAATAGCCGTCGCTGTAAAGCTCCAGCGTTTCGATATCGGCAGCGGGCATGGATTCGATGCGGATCTTGTCGCGGCGGATTTCGAAGCCGTTCAGCGAGGCGTAGCCCAGAACGGCGTCGTTGTTGTTCTGGAAACCGCCTTGGCCATGGACGATGCCGCCGAAGACCATCTTCTCGGCCTCGCCTCGCGGCACATGGGAAAGTTCGGCACGGCAGAATTCGAGCGTCTTGGCCTCGACCTTGGCCATTTCCTGCGCCGTCATCACGCCTTCGACATCGGCATGGCGTGTGCCGCCCCAGGAAACCTTGCGCGACAGGCGCTCGCGTTCGTCGGGATTGGTCACGCGCGATGCGATGACCGGCCACGCGAAGCGGCGCAGCATAGAGGAAATCGTGTCGATATCCTTGTCTTCGCGCCACACCGTTTTGCCGTTGATGCGCAGGCCACTATCGCCGACGAGCACCGCATAGGCGGTGTCGCCGGCGAACGTGACAAGCGTGAGGGTCGAAGCCATCTGCCGGTTCCAATCGCCGCGCACGGCATCGGTAAGGCCGAGCCGGTCATACGTTCCGCGGATCGCGGCGGTCGCGACTTCGACCGCCGCCCACGGATCGTCGAGCTTCGCCGCGGGGCCCGTCAACCAGGCCTCGAGGGTCCGCCGCAGCAATTGCGAAGCGTAGCGTCCGGCAAGCACGCCGTCGTAACGGCTGCCGATCCGGTCGCTGACGCCGTCCATCACCGCATAGGCGCGTCCCGGCAGAATCAGGAACGCGTCCTCGTTGGTGTCGGGGGCGTCGGCGCGCTTGGCTTCGCTGAAGGCTTCGATCCGCATGATGCGCTTAGCGACCCACCGCCATCGCGCGCCACTGCTTCAGAAGGTCGTCGCGCTGGGCGGCGATCTTCAGAATGTCGTAGTCGATCGTCTTGATCGCGGTGATCGGCGTGCCCGGGAAGGGCGTGTCGATGCGCGCCGAGCGGCGGTTGGTTTCCTTGACGACGTAGTCCTGAACCGGCTTCGACAGAACCCAGTTCATGAACTTCTTGCCTTCTTCGGCCGAGGGCGCGCCCTTGATGAGCGCCATGCCGTCCGGCACGGTCGAGGTGCCGTCGCCGGGCATCACGATCGCGATCGGGCCGCCATTGTTCTTGTACTGCAGCGCGTCGTCTTCCAGCGTGATGCCGACGGCGGCTTCGCCGTCGTTGACCAGGCGATTGACGACGCCCGAGCTGGTGGCGAAGTTGATGTTGTCGAGGATCGCCTTGTAGATCGCCGGACCTTCATTGCCGTAGATCGTCAGCACCGTCGCGAATTGCTGGAAGGCCGAGCCCGACGCATCGGCGCGGGCCGAGGTGATCTTGCCCTTCCAACGCGGATCGGCGAGGTCCTTCCACGACTTCGGATATTCCTCGGGCTTCAGCAGCTTGGTGTTGACCGAGAAGACCGCGAGAATGCCGCTATAGGGCGACCACGCCTTGCTGATCTTGTAGGCGGGCAGGATCGCCGCATCTTCCGACGTGGTGTACTCGGCCAGCAGATCCTTGTTGGATTCGAGCTGCTCGCCGCCCACGCTCCAGATCACGTCGGCCTTGGGGGAGGCGGCTTCCGCGCGCACGCGGCGGATGAGGTCGCCCGAACCCGCCTTCACGACCTGCACCTTGACGCCGGTTTCCTTGGCGTAGCGGTCGGTCAGCGCATCGACAACGGCGCCCGGGGCGGCGGTGTAGATGACGACTTCCTTGGTTTGCGCGGACGCGGCGAACGCCGCGAACGCGATGGCGCCGGCGACGAGCGTGCCGGACAGACGAAGTGCCTTCATGCTGTTCTCCTCTTTTTTGGGTGTTGTCGTTGCTTGGTTGGTAAATCAGGCCGTTCGCACGACCTTGGTGAGATGGCGGGGCACGGCGGAATCGATGCCGCGCGCTTGGGCGCGACGTTCGCCGAGAATCTGGAGGGCCGGCAGCACGATCAACCCGCGCGTCAACGGGTCGGCAGGCAGATCGAACGAAAGATCGCCCGGACCGCCGAAGCCGACGACGAAGGCGCCCTTGGCGCGCAGTTCTTCGGTCAGCAGCGATTCCTCGGCCAGCGTGTCGGGATGATAGAGCATCACGACGAAGGAGGATTTGTCGATCAGGCTGACGGGGCCGTGGCGATATTCCAGCGGATGATGCGCCTCGGTCTGGCTCAGGCTCATTTCCTGGAGCTTCAAACCCGCCTCGCAGGCAATACCGTAAAGCGGACCGCCGCCCAGGAACACGTAGTGCGAACGCCCGTCGAGCGCCTTGCCAAGCTTGGCGTCGAACGAATTCATCGTCGCTTCGGCTGTCTTCGCCGCCGCGTCGATATCGAAATTGAGGCCGGCGAAGCGCATGCCCATCAGCAGCAGCAGGCTCGCGGCACTGGTCATGACGATATCTTCTTCGGCATGCGTCTGGGCATGGACGAAGCGGCTCGACTCACGTGCCAGCGAGCTATCGATCGTGCAGGTGAAGCCGGTGACGTGCAGTCCCGCCTTGCGGCTGGCGATGGCGGCGCGCACGAGTTCGCTGGACTCGCCGCTGCGTGAAAATGCCAGCACGTCCGGCTTGATCGAGGCGGCCATGGCGTCGTGCGGGCGGCGCGTCCATTCGTTGCCGGTGACCGGGCGCGCGTCGAAGCCCTGGTGGCACATGATCGCGGCGACGGTCTTCGACACATGGACCGACGTGCCGCAACCGACGACCGCGTAGGATTTCCCGGCTTCGGCTGTGAACTGCGCCTTCGCCGCGCGGCGCCAGAAATCGAATTGTTCGCGGATGACGCGTTCGGTGGCGTTCATGGTCGTTCTCATCTTTCGTCGACGGCGTGAAGATTGATCGAAGCGGGTTTGAAGTTGGCGAGCGACGCGGCGAGACGCGAGATCCATGCGGCGTCGATCGGCCAGCCCGCCATTTTGGCCGCACGCCACACCGCACCGCCGATCGGCGGCAAGGCGGGGGGAACGGGCGTGCCCAGGCGCGCGGTCATCGCCGCTTTCAACGCGGGCGACGCGAAACTGCCGCCGGCATAGCTCCAAATGTCGCCCGCTTGCGGGCAGCGTTTGCGCGCCGTGCGAACAAGGGCAGCGAGTTCGTCGGCGGCTTCGTCGAAAATACGCAGCGCCGTTGTGTCGCCTGAAGCGGCGAGTCCGTCGATCCCTTGCGCCAAAGCGGCAAGCATCGGGCGCGGATGGGGCAGGGCGTAGAACCACTCGGTCAATGCCTTGTCGGGATCGCGGCGATCGGCGATGCCGATCAGCTTCAGCATCGCGCGCGTAAATTCGGGTGCGTCGAGGCGCCCATCGAGCGCGTGGCTCAACAGCGTCACCGCGCGATGGCCGATCCAATAGGCGCTGCCTTCGTCGCCGAAGCCATGGCCCCAGCCGCCGACGCGCACGATATCGGCGCCATTCTGCGCCCAAGCCATCGATCCGGTGCCCGATAACACCAGCGTGCCCGGCTTGTCGCCGAGCGCATTGATCCGCGGCACCGCAACCTGACACCAGCCGCCGGGCGCGCAGCCGAGGTCGACGACGCGGGCGCCCGGCACCAGAAAGCGGAACCTGTCGTCCAGCTCCATGATCTTGAACGCCGCCCGCCCGCGATAGCCTTCGGCCCGCGCCCGCTTGACGTAAGGATCGTTCAGCTGCCGTTCCAGCCAGCGGGTGGACGAGATGGTGCGCCCCTTCGCGGTCCTGACCTTGACGGTCAGGTCGCGGGTGCCGCGCCCCGAAGTGTTCTTGCCGGTCGGTGTCTTGGCCATGGTATCGAGCTAAACGCTACCGCCCCGGCCGGCAAGCCGATGGTTCTTCCTTCGTCCGCAAATATCCTAGGGGGGAACGCGCGGGGGACAGACGGCCCCCCGACCATCGTTCAGCCGCGCCGACGCCCGCCGGGACGCGCCGACCGCCGGCCCTCGGCATCGCCGGGCGGACGGTTGAAGCGGATCCAGTCGGCGCCCGAGGGGTCGTTGTTGGTCAGGAAATTGGCGGCGCGGATCGCCTCCATCTCTTTCCCGGCGCGGGATTTGGTGCTGCCGAGGCCGAACATGACGCAGAACGTCTCGTCATCCATCCCCTCGGGCAGGACGATGCCCGCCGCCGCAACCTCGGCCCGCTTTTCGGCGATCTTCGATGCCGCGACCGGCAGCGCCACCGGGTTCATGATCGCCGAGGTCATGCCGGCGCCCATCGCCATCGGCAGGAAGGCGTTGTTGATGCCATGACGGTTCGGCAGCCCGAAGGAAATGTTCGAGGCGCCGCAGGTGGTGTTGACCCCCAGCTCCTCGCGCAGGCGGCGGACCAGAGCGAAAACCTGCAGGCCCGCAGTCGCCATCGCGCCCACCGGCATCACCAGCGGATCGACGACGATGTCATGCGCGGGGATGCCGAAATCGGCGGCGCGCTGGACGATCTTCTTCGCCACCGCAAAGCGGACATCGGGGTC
>JAIUNH010000229.1 GCA_020161965.1 Pseudomonadota bacterium | reverse complement strand
CCTTCAGGTGACTGCGCGATGCCGAGCTTCACCATGTCGTGAAGTTCGACACCAGTGATGTCTTGGCCCGCATAGACGATGCGGCCTTCCGCCGCCTTCGGCGCGCCGCAAATCGTCATCAGCAGCGTCGACTTGCCCGCCCCGTTGGCGCCGATCAGCGCCACGATCTCGCCTTCATCGACGGTCAGCGACACGCCGCGCAACGCTTCGACCGGGCCGTAGCGCGCCTTGACGCGCTCGATCGACAACAAGGTCGTCACGCCGCGTCCTCCTCGTCGGTGCCGAGATAGGCGGCGATGACGGCAGGGTCGACGCGGATCTGCGCGGGATTACCTTCGGCGATCTTGGCGCCGTGATCGAGCACGACGATGTGATCGGAGATTTCCATCACGACGCTCATGTCGTGTTCGATCAGCAGCACGGCGATTTTCTCGCGCGCCTTGATGTCGCGGATCAACGCCGCCAGATCGGCGGATTCCTTCGGATTGAGTCCCGCCGCCGGCTCGTCCAGGCACAACAGACGCGGATTCGTGCACATGGCGCGCGCGATCTCCAAGCGGCGCTGATCGCCGTAAGGCAAGCTGCCCGCCTCGTCATCCGCCAAATGGCGCAAGCCGACGCGCTCCAGCCATTCGGCCGCGCGCGCGATCGCCGCCTTCTCCGCGTCGCGATAACGCGACAAGCCCAGCAAGCCGGCGAGCGTATGGAACGACGCGCGATGCAGCGTGTTGTGCTGTGCCACCAGCAAATTCTCGAGCACCGTCATGCGCGGGAACAGGCGGATATTTTGGAAGGTGCGCGCGACGCCGGCTTGGCCTGCGATGCGGAAACCGTCCATCCGCTCCAGCAGGAAATCCTTTCCGTCGCGGTGGAGGCACATGCGCCCGACATCGGGCTTGTAGAAGCCGGTCAGGCAATTGAAGACCGTCGTCTTCCCCGCCCCGTTCGGCCCGATGATCGCAGTGATGCGGCCGTCCTCGGCCGTGAAGCTCACATCGTCGACGGCGACGAGGCCGCCGAAGCGGATGGTGAGATGTTCGACCGTCAGCAGGCTCATGCTTTCGCCCCCAGACGTATCGAGGGCTCGCGATGCGAGACGAGGCCTTGCGGGCGCCACAGCATGATCAGCACCATGGCGAGGCCGAACATGATCATGCGGTACTGCGAAAAGTCGCGCAGCAATTCCGGGATCAGGATCAGGAACGCGGCGGCGATGACGACGCCGAGCTGGCTGCCCATCCCGCCGAGCACGACGATCGCGAGGATGACGGCGCTTTCGATGAAGTTGAAGCTTTCGGGGCTGATGAAGCCCTGGCGCGTGGCGAAGAAGGCGCCCGCGAAACCGCCGAACATCGCGCCCAGCGCGAAGGCCGAGAGCTTCACATTGGTCGGGTTGATGCCCAGCGCGCGGCAGGCGATTTCATCCTCGCGCAAAGCTTCCCAGGCGCGGCCGATCGGCAGCTTGCGCATGCGCAGCGTGAAGAAATTCGTCAGCAGCGCCAGCGCGAAGATCAGATAGTAAAGGAAGATGATGCGCTGAAGCGGCGTGTATTCCAGGCCGAACAATTCGTGGAAGGCGGTTTCGCCCGGCTCGGGATTCGCGGTGAACGGAAAGCCGAAGAAGCTGGGGCGCGGGATCGAGGTGAGGCCCGCCGAACCGCCGGAGAAATCCTTCCAGTTCAGCAGAATGACGCGGATCATCTCGCCGAAGCCGAGTGTGACGATGGCGAGATAATCGCCGCGCAGGCGCAACACCGGAAAGCCGAGCATCACGCCGAACATCGCGGCGAGCAGGCCCGCGATCGGCAGACACAGCCAGAACGACCAGCCGAAATTGATCGCGAACAGCGCGTAGGAATAGGCACCGACCGCGTAGAAGGCGACGTAGCCGAGATCCAGCAACCCTGCGAGCCCCACGACGATATTGAGGCCCCAGCCGAGCATCACGTAGATCAGCACGGTGATGGCGAGTTCGACCGTGTAGCGATCGCCCAGCGGCGTGAAGGGCAGCACGAGCGCGAACACGCCCAGCACCAGCGCGAACATCGTGCCCGCATTGGGCGGCATGGCCGGCATCTTGACGGCAAGGCCGAACGGACGCCCGCGCCCTCGCAGCACGCCCAATAGAAGGCGGCCGACGAACACGGCGCCCACGCCCCACGCCACCCAATCGAAACGCGTTTCGATGGCGAGGCCTTGCATCGTGTCGGCCAAGCGGAAGCCGATCAACGGAACCGCCAGCATCAAGGCCACGAAGGCCGCCATCAACGCTTCGCGCAGAGCCTGCGGAAACGGCATGATCAGACTTTCTCGACGTCCGGGCGGCCGAGCAGCCCGGTCGGACGGAAGATCAGCACGATCACCAGGATGCCGAACACCGCGACATCCTTATAGGCGATCGGGAAATGGGCGGACCAAAACGCCTCGATCAAGCCGATCAGCAAGCCACCTAGCATCGCGCCGGGCAGCGAGCCGATCCCGCCCAGCACGGCGGCGGTGAAGGCTTTGAGCCCCGCCAGGAACCCGATGAAAAAATCGACCGCGCCGTAATAGAGCGTGAAGATCAACCCCGCGACGGCGGCCAGCGCCGCCCCCATCACGAAGGTGATGGAAATCGTGCGGTCGACATTGACGCCCAGCAACGCCGCCATCTTGCGGTCCTGCTGGCAGGCGCGTTGCGCACGGCCAAGCTTCGTTTTGTGGATCAGCAGCGTGAACGCCGCCATCAACACGACGGTCGCGACGATGATGCCGATCTGCAGGAAGGTGATGCGCACCGGAAAGCCGCCATCGGCGGCGAGGATGAAGCCGCCGGTGACGACCGGCTGCAGGGGCTTCATCTTGGCGCCCTGGAGCAAATGCACATAATTTTGCAGGAAAATCGAGACGCCGATCGCGGAAATCAGCGGCGCCAGGCGGAACGACCCGCGCAACGGACGGTAGGCGATCCGTTCGACCGTCCAACCATAGGCGCAGGTGAAGACGATCGCCGCGATCAGCACGATCAGGATCGCCAGAACCGGGTTGGCGAAGGCGAAAGTGCCCAAGATCGTAAACGCGACCAGCGAGACGAAGGCGCCGATCATATAGATTTCGCCATGGGCGAAATTAATCATCCCCACGATGCCGTAAACCATCGTGTAGCCGATCGCGATGAGGCCATAGATCGCCCCGAGCGTCAGCCCGTTGATCAATTGCTGGAGGAAATACTCCACCCGTCCAGACCCTGCCCGCTACCCTGTTCGCCGCCCCGCTTTTTCGGCGGATGCGTTGTCGATGCGAAACTAGAGCCCTTTCACGACAAAGGGAAGGGCCGCCGCGAAATACCCTTGAAGCGGCGGGGGCTTATCGCGGACAATATACAGGTATGGATGACGAACTGCCCACCGCATCGGCCATCAAGGCCGCAATGCGCGCCTCCCCTGCCGTGCTCGTGGTCGAGGATTCCGAATCGACCGCGGCCCTGTACGAGGAATATCTCCGGTCGGCCGATTATCGCGTGAAAACCGCCGGTACGGTTGCGGCCGCCTTGTCGTTGCTCGGGTCGGAACATTTCGACGCGGTCGTGCTCGACCTCAATCTGCCCGACGGCAACGGCTTGTCGGTGCTGAAGGAGGTGAAGCGCCAGGATCTGCCGGTCGAAACGCTGGTCGTCACCGCCACCGGCACGCTGGCCGTCGCGGTCGAAGCGATGCGCGAAGGCGCCTTCGATTTCGTCGTGAAGCCCTTCGCGCGCGACCGCTTGCTGGTCACGATGCGAAACGCCCTCGAACGCCGACGTCTGCGCGCGGCTGTCGAGACGTACGAGAGCGAATTCGGCCGCAACCGCTATTTCGGTTTGGTCGGCGCGGCGCTACCCATGCAGCGCGTCTATCGCATCGTCGACAGCGCCGGGCCCAGCACCGCGCCGATTTTCGTGGTCGGCGAAAGCGGGACCGGCAAGGAAGTCTGCGCCGACGCGATCCACCGCCGCTCGCAACGCGCCGCCGGGCCGTTCGTCGCGTTGTCGTGCGCGACGATCCCCAAGGCCCTGCAAGGGGCGGAGCTGTTCGGGCGCGACGGGGAGCCGCGCGGCGGCGCCATCGCGCGTGCACACGGCGGCACGCTCTATCTCGAAGACGTCGCGGAATTGGAAATCGGCCTTCAGACCAAGCTGCTGCGCTGGCTCGAAACCGGCATGGTCGAAAGCGAGGGCGGGGCGGCGCAGGTCCCGTCCGACGCGCGCATCGTTTGCGGGGGCCCGCGCGATCCGCGCTTGGACGTGCAGGCCGGCCGCCTGCGCGAGGATCTGTTCTTCCGCTTGAACGTCATCTCGATCGCGTTACCACCGGTGCGCGAGCGCGAGGACGACGCGGTCTTGCTCGCGCGCCACGCGCTGCGCCGCTTCGCCGCCGAGGAAAGCAAGCCGTTCCGCGACATCGATCCAGCCGCCGAATACGCGCTGCGCACCTATGGCTGGCCCGGCAATGTGCGCGAGATCGAGAACGTGATGCGCTCGGTCGTCGTGCTGCATGAAGGCGAGATCGTGCGCGCCGACATGCTGCCGCTGCATCTGGCCGAAAGCGCGCTGCAAAGTGCCCCGCCCAAGGTGGCGGATGCGACGACGCAAAGCGCCCCCGCCCCCTTACCCGCCGGCGCCAAGCCCGCGATCCGCCCGCTATGGATCACCGAGCGCGAAACGATCGAAGCGGCCATCGCGGCCTGCGACGGCAATATTCCGCGCGCGGCGGCGTTCCTGGAAATCAGTCCGTCGACGATCTATCGCAAGAAGCAATCCTGGGAAGCGATCGATCGCGGCGCTTGAGCTTAAAGCGCCTTGCGATAATGGAATTCGTAGCTGTCGGAGGCGTCGCGCAACGCGCGTTCGCCCGGCAGGCGCGTATAGCCGCGCGCGTCGTAGAATTCATGTGCTTCTTTGAAGCGCGTATCGCTCCACAATTCCATGAAGGCGGCCCCGCGCGCGCGCGCCGCGCGCTCGGCGAAGTCGAGCAGCTTGGCCGCGAGGCCTTGGCGCCGCGCCCATTTGGCGACGTAAAGCCGCCCGAGCTTGATGCCGCCGGGTGCGGCCTCGCAGGGGCTGATCGCGATCGTCGCGGCGAGCTTGCCGGCCGCATCCTCCGCGACCCAGATCGCCCCGCCTTCGGCCGCGTAGTTCGTCGCGACCGCTTTCAGATCGCTTTCCTCGTCCAGATCCAACACGCAACCCGGATACTCGGCCCAGATCGCGGCGATGTGTTCGATGATCGCCGCTGAATCCGCATCGCGCGCCGTGCGCAGACGGAAGGGCGAAATATCGGGCAGTTCGTTGGCGCGCAAATCCAGATGCAGCAACGCTGCGGCAATGCTCTCGCCGTCGGCATCGCGCCATGCATCCGGCAGGACGCCCACGATGCGAAAGCCGAGATTGCGCGCGAGGGATTCGCCCGTGCCGCCGGCGGGTGTTTCGAAGGCGATGGCGCTACGGCCCTTGGCGATCGCATGGGCGATGGCGTTGGTCGCCAAGGCACGTCCTGCCCCTTGACGGCGATCGGCCTTGCCCACGATCAGCGCTGCAAGGCGCGCCGCATGATGGCGGCCGTCGCGCCCGTCCAGTTCCAGAACCGCCGCGCCGACCAAGCGCCCTTCGTCGAAGCCCGCGAATAAGATCCCCGCCTCGGCCGTTAGATCCAAAGCAAGGCCTTCCGACGCGGCTTCGAGCGCCAGCCCGGCCAGAGCGGCTTCGGCGTCGCGTCTTGCAGCGTGTTCCAGCAGGCGGATCGAGAGGGCCATATCGGGCCTCTAACACGACCCCGGCTGCTTAGACAAATCAATAGGTTAAGGGCGGCGCGGCGAGCCCGTCCGTTAATCTTCGTTAAAATCGTGCCTTGAAAAAGTGGGGGTGACGCCTTACTTTTGTCTTACTCGGATGCCCAGATGGGGTCCGTTACGAGATCATGCCTAGGAGGGTGATTTCATGTCATTCGCACCGACGGTCGGATTGCCGACCATTTACGCTCCCCGGAGCGGCTATTCCCCGAAATCGCAGCGCGGCGAACTCGCGCAGTATATGGCCGAGATCGGCAAGTTCCCGCTCCTCGAGGTCGAGGAGGAACGCGCCCTCGCCCGCGCCTTCCGCGACGCACAGGACGTGAAGGCCGCGCATAAGCTCGTCACCTCGCATCTTCGCCTCGTCGTGAAGATGGCGTGGAAATATCGCGGCTACGGCCTGCCGATGCACGACCTGATCGCGGAGGGCAATATCGGCCTGATGCATGCGGTCAAGCGCTTCGACCCCGACAAGGGCGTGCGCCTGTCCACCTATGCGATGTGGTGGATCAAGGCCGCGATCCAGGAATTCCTGCTGTCGTCGTGGTCGATGGTCACGATCGGCACGGCGGTCGCGCGCAAGAAGCTGTTGTTCGGCCTGGGCAACGTGAAGCGCAAGCTCGGCATCGATCAGGACAAGACCCTGACCGACGGTGATCGGCGCAAGA
>JAIUNH010000228.1 GCA_020161965.1 Pseudomonadota bacterium | reverse complement strand
CTCGGTGCGGATTTCGGTGCGTTCGATGGGTTGACCTTGCGAATCCACCATCCGCGCGCGGCGGAATTCACCATCGGCCAGCTTATGAAGAAGCTCCGAGCGCGACGTGCTTTCGGTGATCGGCAGGCAGAATTCCGCCGCCAGCGACGCGATCAATGCGGAATCGAAGAACGGCGGAAAGCCGCTTTCGCCGGGCCGGAAGATATAGGAGAGCACGACCTCGTCGAGGTCGCTCTGCAGCGTCGATTCGACGATGCGATATTCCGCCCCGCGTCCGCGCGCACCCGAGCCGACGGAGAGTGCGCGCAGGAAATCGACGGGCAGTTGATGCGCATAGCGCAGATCGGCGACGGGGGCGACGGCCAAGCGCGGCAGCGTCGCCTGCGCGGAGGCGAAACTCCACGGGTGTGCTGAGATCAGCGCGTCGCGCACCGACGGATAGAGTGCTGCGGCAACCTGGGCTTCGACCGTGCCTTCGACGAAGGACGCGATCGGGCGGGCGCCGAGTTTGATAAGGGCGCGCGAGCACAGCGCGATGGGCGTGAGAGCCATGTTCGGAATCTCCTGTCGGCGGGTCCGGCGCGCCGGTTCCGGGGAGGTCGGAACCGGCGCGCCTTCCCTTCGCGGTTACAAGCGTCAGTCGGTGTCGGCGGAATCGAACCGCGTCATATCGGCGGTATCGACAATTCCGCTCGCGTTCGACGCGACCGCGAAGATCCCGTTGACCGTGGTGCCCCCGGTCGAGGTGTTGGCGAGCAGCATGTCGCCGGGGCGCAGCATGTCCGCAGCCGCGTTGAAATAGCCGGTCGTATCGACCGTCGCGGCCGTGTCGGGCGTGGTGTAGTGCCAGAGCGTGAAGCCGTTCGCGTAGGCGAGCACGCTGAGGTTTTTCTGGACGAAAGCCATATCCGTCTCCTTTCCGTGAGCTGGTCCGTTACTCGGCGCAACGCAGGGTGACGACGCCTTCGGCGTCGATGATGCCGGCACCCTGGCTCATCATGTTCGAGATGAAGAAGCTGGCGCGGTCGCCGTGCCAGGTGATGTCGGTCGTCACGTCTTTGCCGGACGCATGGCCGATCGCCGATTTGTGGTACCAGTGGCAGAAGCGCACGCCGGCCGTTTTGACGAGGCCCGAATGCGGCATCCACAGCGTGCCGAGCCAGCGCTTGGCTTGCGTGCCGTTCCACGGCAGATCTTCCGATCCGACGTAATCGGCATTGGCGAACTCCTCGATATCGAGCAGATCGCTCCACTGGCCCCAACCGACCACGGCGTAGCGTTCGCCGTCGTCGGGCACGTCGACCGCGCCCAGCATCTCGAAGGCGGTCAGCACCTTGGCCTTGGTGAGGCCCGAGACGTTGTCGCCCGCGTAATTGCTCGACACGCCCAGCGCGTCGATGATCAGCTCGTCGGTCTTGCGGCCCAGCGCGTAGGCGCCCGAATTGATCACCGCTTGGCGTTCGTCGCTGCCGACCTTGATCTCGTCGAGCGCGTCGAGCCATTCGCCGGCGTAGTAGTCCTTGAGGAACACTTCGACCGTGGAATGGTCGACGTTCATCACCGGAACCTGGGCGTGGCGCGCCTTGGTGGACGCGGCCCCTTTGCCCATCTTCTGGAACACGGTCGAAGCGCCCTCGATCTGCTTCTTCGACCGCACGGTATTGCGCAGCTTGGAGCCCAGCCGCTGATAGGCGGTGTGGACTTCGCCTTCGTAGTTTTTGACGAAGGCGGTTTCGATATTCGGCATCTTTAGATTGTCTCCTGACGTAGAGGTTGACCGGCAGCGTTCGAAGCTTCCGGCGGGTTGGGTTTCGGCGCCGGGGCCGTCCGTCCCGGAAAAGCTTGGCCGTGCGACCGGCCCCGAGCGCCTTTCCAGGTGCGACGGTTATCCCGGCGCGTTCTTCGGGTGCCGTTCCGTTATCCGTTCGCGTCCGCGTCGCATGCGGGCATCACGGGCGGGCGGCTGCCCCCGAATTGCGTCAGGCCTTGCCGTCGTAAAGGCGGCGATAGCCGTCGGTGACAGCGCGAATGAAGGCGGGATCACGATCGCGCCAATAGCGCTTGTCCTTCATCATCTCGCGCAGATCGCCTTCGCTCGCCGGCGTCGGCGCACCACCGGGCGCGCCCAGGGAGGGCTCGCCCGACTCCATCAAGCGGCGCATCGCGCGGATCCCGTCGGGCGACGCGGCGAGTGCCGCGTACACGACCGGCGAAAGATTGTGCTGGCCCCAAGCGGCGATCTGGCCCGAGAGCGCGTTCCATTTCTCCGTCCCGCCGAATTCCTCGGTCAGGCGCTCCATCGTCTGCTCGTGGCGCGCATCGGCGGCAAGCTGGGCCGCCAGCGGCACGATGCGCTCGACCGCCAGGTCGTAGACGAGTTGCGCCTGGCGCGGCGAGAACCCCGCTTGATGCAAGCGCGCGTTCACCGCGGGATCGACCGTCAGCAGATCGTCCTTCATCGCGATCTGATAGCCGTCGGGCGTTTCGGGAATCTCCAGCGCGCGGCGCATCGTCGAATCCCAATCCGCACTGCCGGGCCCGGGCACGTAGCCGGACATGCGGCGTTCCAACTCGGTATAGGCCTTGGCGAGATCGTCGGTGCGGATGGCGCCCTTGTCGTTGTCCCAGAATTTCTCGGGCAACGCGTCGGGACGGCCGCCGGCTTGCGCCAGGTTCGGCAGCAGCGAGACAGGTTCGGGCGTGGCGGGCGTCGCAGTCGATTCGGTGGTCATGATTTTTCCTTTCACGGATCAGTTCGGAAGTTGCGGAATGGGGGCGGGTGCGGCTTGGGCGCCAAGTCCCAATGCCGCCGCGAGCATCGCGGGGTCGGGCAAGGCCTGGATGGGCTTGACCAGATCGGCGGGCACGTTCATCGCGCGCGCGATCCAGCGCGCGGCGGCGGCACTATCGACCGTCGCTTGACCTTCGGGACCGAGCATCGCGGTTTGCTGGATCCACAGCAGCGCGTTGCGCACGTCGCTTTCCGCCTGCACGCGCGCGAGCGGCGATTTGTAGCGAAGCTCCACCACGCGGCCATCGATGACGATCGGCGGCACTTCGCCGCGCCGGCGCAGAATGGCGATCGAACGCGCGACCAGCGGCGTGAGCAGTTCGGACTGCAAGCGGCCATAGGTGGCGCCGAGCACGCGCGCCATTTCGGCCGAGCGTTCGAGCACTTCCGTCGCCGTCATCTTCGGCCCTTCGATGGCGCCGAGCTTGTCGGCGAGCATCGCGTTGCGGATGCGCGCGCGCAGATCGGAAAGCACGAGATTCGACACGTCGAAACGGCCGGGCGCTTCCAGCGGCGTCAAACCCGCCGAGCCCACCGCCTTGGGAATGATCGTGCCGGGCTGGAGCTTGATGTTGGCGGGGTTGAGCACGCCGTCGTCGTCGGCCTGCCAAATGCCGGTGACCGCGATCGACGCGTTCTTGAGCACGAGTTCGACGACCTTGTTGGCGGTCTTGATGTCGGGCAGCGCCTTCATCACCGGCGAGCGGCCATAGGATTCGCCCGGCGCCTTCAGCCAGCGAAACACGAGGAACGGCGATTGCGCGAAGCGGCCTTCGGCAAGCAGCGTGGGCGTTTGCGCCCCCGCCCCGGTTTCGAGCACGGCCGCGTAACGCACGCCCGACGCGTCGGGCAACGCGGCCTCGACCAGCGTGTGGCGCTTTTCGACACCTTCGCTCGTATGCTCCTCCGCCTCGCGCAGGATGCTGTCGGGCAATTCGGCGCGCGGGAAACGGGCGCGCAAACGCGTGGCCGTCATCTCGCTGGTGCGGAACACCGTGTCGGGCAAACCATCGCCGCCCTCCTCCACGCTGATCTGCGCCAGCGGCACGGCGGTGAAGCGGAAGGCGCTATCCGCCCCCGGTGTCGCTTCTTCGAACTGCAGCGCCGCGGTGCCCGCGACGATCAGATCGAGAAAACATTGATGCGCTTCGACCGCGAAATTCGAGCGATCGAAATGCGTTTGCAGGATCGCGGCGGTCTTCTCCAGCACCTCGCCGACTTGGGCGTGCACTTCTTCGGGAACGTCGGCGCCCGGCTGCAAGCCGAACCAGCGCGTCCATGGCGGCACAAGCTGCGACATCAACGATGCGGCGAGCTGGTCGGCCGCATCGGGCGCCGTGCCGTCGAACAAACGATCGGAACGGCGATCGGGCGCGACGGAGGGCGTCAACGCCGAACGCTGCGGTAAGGCGAAGTCGTAGCAATCCTGCCAGATCGATTCCCAGGCCCCGCGCGCCTGCTTGGCGCGGCGATAGCGGCGCAGGATTTCCTGTGCCCGGTCGGGTGAAGCGTCGGGTGCGGCATCCATGTTGGTCACGCCCCCAACTTCGTCTGGGTCTGATCGGGCAGGACCGACGCGGTCAACACTCCGCGTTCGCCCGTCGACAGCAGGCCTTGGCGGCCGCGACGGCGGCGCAGCATCGCCTTGATGCGCGCTTCGCGGCGCTCGACCTCCGGGTCGGGCAACGGCGGCGGCGGGGGTGGCGGCGGCGGGGCGGACGGGGCGGAAGCGAACATCGAACCCATGGCGATCTCCTGATTTCGTTTTCGTGCGATGGTTACGAAAATGATCGATATTTGTTCTCACACTGCTTCGACGGCAGCGGGGCGGATTTCGCCGCCGATTTCGGGATGGCGGCCACGCGCGCGGGCGCGTAGATGGCGATAGAGTTGATAGGGCGTGAGCACGAACCAGCTTTGGATGCCCAGCACGCGCTTGACCGCCTCGACGCACGTGAAGGGCAGCGGCGGCGCCACGCGCGCCTTGCCTTCGCCGACCGTCGTTTCGATCACGATGTGACCGGCCTTGCGATAGCGCCAGGCGAGACGCGACATCGGTTCGGTGCCGAGTTTACCGACACAAATCGAATGCGAGAGCGAATCGATCATCACCCATTCGGTGCCCAGCCGCACCACCACCGCGCAATGGCGGAAGCCGCGTTTCAGCCGGCGCAGCCACGCGATCTCGGTCTGGTCGCGGAACACGACCAACGCTTCCGATCCGGGGCGGATCAGGGCGAATTCGGCGGTCGGCATATCGGCGAAAGCGAGGCCCATGATGCGGGTTCCTGAGGGTTGCGGATCAATTCGACGCCCCAGGAATAACGATTCGCGGCACACCACCTCAACGGATTTTTAAATAGGAATATTTTCCTATTTTTTCCGAGATAGGATTATTTTCCCGTCGCCTTGGCGGGGCCGCTATGCGAAGATTTCACCGTCATGTTGCGTCATGCGGATATCTGGTCTGCGATCGACAAAGTCGCGCGCGACCATAACTTCACATTGTCGGGTCTCGCGAAGCGCGCGGGGCTCGACCCCAGCGCGTTCAATCGCTCCAAGCGCATTGGCCCGGACGGGCGTTTGCGCTTCCCTTCGCTCGAATCCTTGGCGCGAATCTTCGACACCACGGGGACCAACCCGTTGGATTTCCTGGCGCAAGCCGGCGTCGTGCCGTCGGCGGGCGGAATCGGGGCGCGCAAAAAACTGCCTTCGCTATCGATTTCCGACGCGCAATTGCGCGACGCGTTCGATAACGCGGGCAAACCCACGGGTGCCGCGTGGGACGAACTCGCCTTCCCCGATCTGTTCGACGACGACGCTTACGCGCTGATCGTCAACGGGGATTCGCTGGAGCCGCTGTATCGCGACGGCAATGTGCTGATCGTCAGCCCGCACGCACCCGCAAGGCGCGGCGATCGAGTGATATTGCGCAGCATCGTCGGCCGCTTGGTCGCGCGCGAATTCGTGCGCCGCTTGCCGCGCCACGTCGAAGTGTTGCCGTTGGTTGGCGACAATACGATCGAAACGATGGACGCGGGCGGTGTCGCCTTCGTCCATCGCATCGTTTGGGCGAGCCAGTAGTTAGCGCGAGAGTTCGCCCGACAGCGCCTTGGCGATCAGCGCGCGCGTTTCGGGCACGCCATAGAGCGCCACGAACGACCCCATGCGCGGCCCCTGACTGGAGCCGAGCAGCGTTTCGTAAAGGCACTGGAACCACGCTTTGAGATCCGCGAAATCCGGCCGCTTGCCGATTTCGTAGATGTGGTTCTGGATCGCGCTCGCATCCGCACCTGCCGGCAAACCCGCCAGCATCGTATCGAGATCGGCAAGCGCCGTGCGCTCCGCATCCGTCGGCGCGCGATAAACGCGCGTCGGCTTCACCTTGTCGCGGAAATACGCGATCGCGTGGCCGACCAAACGATCGAGCATCGGGTTCGCCTGCGGATTGGCTTGCGGCGCGTAGCGCGAGATGAAGCCCCACAGCACGGCCTTGTCCTCGGTATTCGCGACCGAGGCGAGGTTCAGCAGAATATTGAACGGCAGCGCGTTCGCTTCCGGGGAAGGCGGATTGCCCGAATGGATATGGAAGACCGGGTTGTCGAGCTGCTGCTGCAAATTCTGCGTCGGGTACCGCTCGACGAAGGACAGGTAATCGTCCACGTGGCGCGGGATCACGTCGAAATGCAGGCGCTTG
>JAIUNH010000227.1 GCA_020161965.1 Pseudomonadota bacterium | reverse complement strand
CTCGACGGGACCGCGATCGACAATCCGCGCGATCTTGCCCGCAAGGTCGGCGATCGCCGGGCCAAGGACGAAGCCAATATCGAATATTGGCGCGACGGGCGGCGCGCGGAAATCCGCGTGACGCTCGCAAGCCTGCCCGATCAGAAGCCGGAAGCGGCGGTGGTCGGCCAGAACGAGCAAGGCAACGCGGCCAGCGGCGTGGGTTTGCGCTTGGCGCAAGGTCCGCGCGGCGAGGTCGTGGTGGCCGATATGCTGGAAGGCAGCCCGGCGGAAAAGGCCGGTCTGGCGCGCGGCGACCGCTTGGTCGAGATCGACCGCAAGCCGGTGCGCAAGCCCGAGGATGTCGTCGCCGCCTTGCGCGCGGCGCGCGGCGAACATCGCGAAGCCGTCGCGATCTTCGTCGAACGTCAGGGCACGCCGCTTTACTTGGCGCTGCCCGTCCCCACGGCGAAAGGCTAACGCGCCGAAGGATGCACGGCGGGGCGATAGCCTTTGGCGATCGCCTCGACCGTGCCTTCGGGCGTGATGACTTCAACGGGCCCGCCGGGTTTCTCGGCGGGCCCGTAGCCGTCATGGGACCAGCGAAACGCGCGGCCGTGCCATTTCAAGAACGCGTCGCCGTTTAGTTCGTACATTGTGCCGTCGGGCAGATTGGCGAACTCGTCGGGATACGGCCGGCCGCGCTGCGAGGCGAGATTGCGGTCGAGCCATTCGGCATTCGCGGGCTTGCCGGGGAACAGCTTCAAAAACGCATCGTAGTTCTTGCGCCGGCATTCGGCGCAGGGGCGATGTCCGGCGGCCAGCGCCGTCGCCTCGTCGAGGAAGAACAGCTCGGTATAGGCGCCGGGCCGCATCAGCACGCGCTTGCGGCCTTTGAAGTTCAGCGAACAGACGAGCCAGCGTTTCTCGCGCGTTTCCTCGACTTCGAGATTCTTGTACTCGCCATGCAGGCAGCCGCGATTGCCCATGAACATCCCGCGCGCGGGATTGGCTTCGATGGTCGAGAACGGCGTGACGCGGTTGCGAAGGGTCATGATGCGGGGGATTTTCGGGCACCTTGGCGCGCAATGTAAAGCGTGCTGCCCGCGATGATCAGCGCACCCGCCACCGTCGGCAGCGTCAGCGCTTCGCCGAACAGGATCATGCCGATGCCGGCCGAATAGATCAGCCGCGTGTAGTCGACCGAATCGACCGCCGTCGCGTCGGCGATGCGGAAGGCCCGCACGATGCAATATTGGCCAAGCGAACCCAACACGCCCAAGGCGAGCACCGCCGGCCACAAAGCGGGCTCGGGCCAGCGCCATACCGCGATCGCCGGGCCCGCCGCCAGCAGCGTGGTGAAGGTCGCGAACCAGAAGATGATGACTTGCGGGCGCTCGGTTTCCGCCAGGCGTTTCATGAACACGCTGACGAAAGCGACGAAGAATCCGGCCAGCAGCGGATAGATCGCGGCCGCGTCGAACACGCCCGCACCCGGGCGCAGCATGATCAGCACGCCCACGAAACCGCAGCCCATGGCGAGCCAGCGCCGCCAATTGGTCGATTCGCCCAGCAGCATGACGGCGAGCGGCACGAGGAACAGCCCGCGCACGTAGCCCAACGCTACGGCCTCGGCCAGCGGCAGATGCACCAGCGCGAAGAAGCCGAAGATCATCGACGTATATCCCAGGATCGCGCGCAGAAAATGCCCGCCCAAACGCCGTGTGTTGAACAGCGCATGGCCATAGGCCATGAACAACGGCATCAGCGTGAGCAGCGCCACGAGGCTGCGGAAGAACGCGATCTGAAACGGGTGCAGTGTGGCGCCGATCAGCTTGGCCATCGCCTCCATCGTGCCGAAGGCGATGGCGGCGGCCAGCGCCCACATCGCCCCACGCGTGCCGTTGGGCAGCGCATGCGCCCAAGCGGATAGCCCGCCGCCGATCACGGCGTGGTCGCGCGCGGCCGATGGCGCGCGATCTCGCTGAACGTCAAATAGAGCGTGGCGATGCAGATGATGCCGATTCCGGCCAGCGTCCAACGATCGGGCAACTCGGCGAAGAGCAGATACCCGAGCGTCGCCGCGAAGATCAGGCGCATATAGTCGTAGGGCACGACCGCCGACGCGTCGGCAATGCGATAGGCGCGCAAGGTGCAGTATTGCAGCACCAAGGTCAGCGACGCGACGACGGCGAGCAGCGCGAATTCGCGCAAGCTCGGCGTCGTCCACGCCATCGCGGCGGGGACAAGGCACACGAGGCACGAGACGAACGCGAAATAGATCATGATCGTCGCGTTGCGCTCGGTCTTCTGCAGTTTCTTCACCAGAATGATCACGTCGGCCGCGCAGAGCGCGCCGATCAGCGCCACCAAATGCGCGAGTTCGAGTTCCGCCGAGCCCGGCCGCACGATGAACAACACGCCGGCGAAACCCAGCGCCGTCGCAAGCCAGCGCTGCCAGCCCACGCGCTCAGCCAACAAGAACCCGGCAAGCAAAACGCCGAAGAGCGGTTTGGTGAACGCGATCGCGGTCGCATCGGCCAGCGGCAGATGGACCATCGAATAGACGAAACCGATCAAACCGCCCGCCCCGACGAGGCCGCGGATCAGATGCATGACCGGACGCTTGGTGATCAGCACGTCGCGGCCTTCGCGCATCACGACCGGCAGCATGAGGATCAGGCCGAAAAACGCGTTGAACATCGCGATGACGAAGGGATCCAGGCGCAAGCCGACATGTTTGACGATCGCGGCCTGAATCGCGAAAGCCGCACTCGCCGCGACCATCCACAAGGCGCCGCGCGCGGTGGGGGCAAGATTCATTTGCCGGCTTTCGCCGGATCGGAGCGCTTGGCGACGGTGCCGGTTTCGCTGGCCGTGGCGGCGGGCGGTGTCAGCCGCGCCAAACTCGCTTCGCGCCGCGCGATATAGACGGTCGAGGCGACGATGATGCCGCCGCCGATCCAGGTCCACGGATCGGGAATTTCGGCGAAGGCGAAATAGGCGATGAACGCGACCATCGGCAGGCGCGCGAAATCGAAGGGCAGCACGTAGGACGCTTCGCACACCGCCAGCGCGCGGGTGAAAGTCTGGTGGCCGATCGTGCCGCACAGGCCCAGCAGCGCCACCATCAGCCACGCTTCCGCCGACGGCCATTGCCAGACGAACAGCGCCGGCAGCAGCGACACGGGCGTGAGGTATATCGTCATATAGATGACGATGACGTTGGGCGCGTCGGTCTTGGTCAGCTGCTTGACCGTGATCGCGTTCCAGCCGCCCAAAGCCGCCGAAACCAGCACCAGAATATGCGCCATTTCCACCGCTTGAAATCCGGGGCGGATGACGATCATGGCGCCGAGGAACCCGACGATCGTCGCCGTCCAGCGCCGCGCGCGCACGATCTCGCCCAGCAGCAACGCGGCGGCGGCGGTCGCGAACAAGGGCGAGGTGAAGGACAACGCCGTCGCTTCCGACACCGGCAGGATCGCGAGCGAGGTGAACCAGCACAGCATCGACACGTAGCCGACGATGGTGCGCGACAAATAAAGTTTGTGGCTGGCCGAGGCGAGGGCGGAAATTCCCGCATGGGCGAGCCAGGGCAGCATGAAAACCAGGCTGCCGACGACGCGTAAGAACGAGATCTGGAACGGGTGGAGTTCGAAACTCAGGGCGCGGATAAGAACGTTCATGCCTGCGAAGGCACCGGCCGCGATCGTCATCAAAATGGCGCCTTGCAACGGCCCCGGGAGCGCCCTCAACCGGGCGCGCGCCAACCCCCACATTTCCCGCGTTTCCTTTCCGGCTCACACAGTAACCGGGCGGATACCGGACAGCCAGTGAAGCGCGCGCAAAGCGGGTCTGCCGAAGCCACGGGGCTCGCGGTAAAAGGCGCTGCGGGCGCGGGGCTTGGCCCCGCACCCGGATTCAGGCGACCCCCGACTCAGGCGACCAATGTCGCTTCGGTCGCCTTGCGGAATTCCTGCTCGCTGACGCCGTCCGCCAGTTCGACGAGCTTGAGCCCGCCCGGCACCACGTCCATCACGCCGAGATTGGTGATGATGCGATTGACCACGCCCTTGCCGGTCAACGGCAACGTGCATTTTTTCAGGACTTTCGACTCGCCCGCCTTGTTCGTGTGGTCCATGACGACGACGACGCGCCCCACGCCGGCGACGAGATCCATGGCGCCGCCCATGCCCTTCACGAGCTTGCCCGGGATCATCCAATTGGCGAGGTCGCCGCCTTCCGAGACTTCCATGGCGCCGAGGATGGCCATGGCGATCTTGCCGCCGCGAATCATCGCGAAGCTGGTCGCGGAGTCGAAGAACGAGGTTTGCGGCAGTTCGGTGATCGTCTGCTTGCCGGCGTTGATGAGGTCGGGGTCTTCCTCGCCTTCGAACGGGAAGGGACCCATGCCGAGCATGCCGTTTTCCGACTGCAGCGTGACGTTCACGCCCTCGGGGATGTAGTTCGACACCAGCGTCGGAATGCCGATGCCGAGATTGACGTACCAGCCGTCCTGCAGGTCTTTCGCGGCGCGCGCCGCCATCTGGTCGCGGTTCCAGGCCATGATCGTCTCCTCAGCTTGCGCGCTTGCGGGTGGTGCGCTGCTCGATGCGCTTCTCGTGCTGGCCTTGGATCAGGCGGTGCACGTAGACGCCGGGCAAATGGATGTGATCGGGATCGAGCGAGCCCAGCGGCACGATTTCCTCGACCTCGACCACGCATGTCTTGCCGCTCATCGCGGCGGGCGGATTGAAGTTGCGCGCGGCCTTGCGGAACACGAGATTGCCCGAGGGATCGGCCTTCCACGCCTTGACGATCGCGAGATCGGCGACGATGCCGCGTTCGAGCACGTAGGTCTTGCCGTCGAAATCCTTGTGCTCCTTGCCCTCGGCGATGACGGTGCCAACGCCCGTGCGCGTGTAGAAGCCGGGGATGCCGGCACCGCCCGCGCGCATACGCTCGGCCAGCGTGCCTTGCGGGTTGAATTCGATCTCGAGCTCGCCCGCGAGATACTGGCGCATGAATTCCGCGTTCTCGCCCACATAGGACGAGATCATCTTCTTGACCTGGCGCGTGGCGAGCAGGATGCCGAGCCCGAACCCATCGACGCCCGCGTTGTTGGACGCCACGGTCAGGTTCTTGGTGCCCGCATCCTTGATCGCGGCGATCAGCAATTCGGGGATGCCGCAAAGGCCGAAGCCGCCCGCGGAGATCAGCATGCCGTCGAACAGAAGGCCGTCGAGCGCCTCTTTCGCGTTCTTGTAGACTTTCTTCATAGGTCCTCCCGATGCGCGCCTTTCGCAGCCGGGGCGAGTACAACAAGACTGGCGGGCGGAATCAAGTGCGGCAACGCTTCGTGTTCGGTGTCGATCCGCCCCCTATCGCTGCCGGCCGGCGCTGGATGTGCAGTTTCCGGCGTGCGGCGTTTCTGCTATATCGCGCGATTGACTACATTGTTCTCGATGTCGCCCCATCCTCAAACGAACGTATGCCGCATTCTCGCGATCGCGTTGCCGATCTTCGCGGCGAACGCGTTCTTGGCGTCGCTCGGCGACTATTCGCTGCTCGACAACAATGAAGGGCTTTACGCGGGCATCGCGCGGGAAATGCTGTCGCGCGGCGAATTCGCGATCCCGTATTTCGACGGTTTGCCCTATCTCGAAAAGCCGCCATTGCTGTTCTGGCTCACCGCGCTGTCGTTCCATCTGTTCGGTTTCGGCGAAACGGCGGCGCGATTGGCGCCCGCCTTGTCCAGCCTCGCGGTCGTCGCGGCGGCGGCGCTGCTCGGGTTTCGCACGCATCGCCCGCTCGTCGGCTTGATCGCGGGCACGATCGTCGCGACCAGCCTGGTCGCGATGGTGATCGGCCGCACGGTCTATTTCGACATGCTGCTGACCGCGTGCCTCTCTTGGGCGATCGTCTGCGCCTATTTCGGCCTTATCGAAGACCGGCGCGGCTGGATGGTCGCGGCGGCGGTGGCGCTGGCACTCGCCACGCTTGCCAAAGGATTCGTGGCATTGGCGCTGGGCGGCACGACGATGCTCGCCTTTTTGATCGCGACGCGCGCCGCGGCGCATCAATGGCGCCGAATGTTCGATCCGGCAGCGATCCTCGTCTATCTCGCGATCATTCTGCCCTGGCACATCGCGGCGGCGCTGGAACGCGGCGAGTGGATCGAGGCGGGAACTGTGGTGGGCTTTGTGGGCGACAGCGGCAACGCGAAGGGCACGCCGCCGCACCTGCATTACGGGATTTACGCGGGCGGTGGGGCGATCAATCCGTACCCGCTCCTCAAGAAGAAGCCAGCCGCTCCCTGACTGCCGGCCACTCGTCCACCGTGATCGAATACATGACTGTGTCGCGCAGACTTCCGTCCTGGCGGCGCTGGTGCTTTCTCAACACGCCCTCGCGCACCGCGCCCAGTTTCTCGATGGCGCGCTGAGAGCGGGTGTTCAGGTTATCGGTCTTGAGCTGCACGCGCCCCATGTGCAGCTCCTCGAAGGCATAGCTG
>JAIUNH010000226.1 GCA_020161965.1 Pseudomonadota bacterium | reverse complement strand
TCGCTCTTGCCAGCAAGGTCACGTCCGACGTCGACCGCGACGGCTTGCCCAATGTGCTGATGGAAGCTGCGAGCCAAAACCTCGCTTTGGTCGCCACCGAGGCCGGGTCGATCGCCGATTTCGTCGATGCCGAGACCGGGATTCTGGTCGCGCCAGGCGATCGCGTGGCCCTGGCGGCGGCACTGGCGCGGCTCATCGCCGATCCGGCCTTGCGCGCTCGGCTTGGCGAAGCGGCCGGGATGAAGGTGCGCCGCGATTTTCCCTTCGCGGCGAACCGCGACAAATTGCATGATCTGTTGTGCCAATGCGGATCGCCGTCTACGCGCCCCTGAAATATCCCGATCACCCGACCCCGTCGGGCGACCGGCGCGTGGCGCGTTTGCTTGTCGATGCGCTGCGCAAGGCGAATCACGAGGTGGAGATCGCCTCGCACTTGCGCAGCTTTGACCGAAAGGGCGATGCGGCGCGCCAAGCACGGATCGCCAGGATCGGTGCGCGCATGGCCGATCGCCTGTTGCGCCGCTATCGCGCTCACGGCAATGCGCCCGCGCTTTGGCTCACCTATCACCTTTACTACAAGGCGCCCGATCATCTGGGACCGCGCGTCGCAGCAGCGTTGTCGATTCCCTATATCGCCGTCGAAGCCTCTATCGCGAATAAGCGCGCGAACGGGCCATGGGATATCGGCCATCGCGCCTGCATCGACGCGTTGCGCCAAGCCGCCGCCATCGTCACGCTGAATACGCGCGACGACGCGGCGTTGAACGCCTATCTGCGCGACGATTGCCGGCGTGTCGCTTTGGCACCGTTCCTCGATCCAACCGTTTATCGCGCGCCGCGCAAGGCCGCACCGATTGCGCGCTTGCTGGCCGTGGGCATGTTGCGGCATGGCGACAAGCAACGTTCCTACGAAATCCTTGCTTCGGCGTTGGCGAAGCTCGGCGATAGATCTTGGAATTTGGCGATTGCGGGCGATGGCGAAGCGCGCAGCGATATCGAAACTCTGTTCGCACCCTTCGGCGATCGCGTGACATTCTTGGGCATGCGCGACGAAACCACGCTGGCGCAGGATTACGCGAACGCCGATATTTTCGTTTGGCCCGCGATCAACGAAGCCTTCTGCATGGCGCTGCTGGAAGCGCAGGCCGCAGGTCTGCCCGCCATCGCCGGGAATTTCGGCGGCGTAGGATCGATCCTCGCCGACGGCAAAACCGGATTCCTAAGTGCCGCCGGCGATGCCGACGATTTCGCCGCCAAGCTCGCCACTTTGTTGGACGATGCCGACCGGCGAAAGACGATGGGCAACACGGCGCAAACGAAAGTGCGGCGCGAACACGGGCTCGACGGCGCATCCGCCACGCTCGACACATTGGTACGGGGATTGGCGGCATGACTTACGTCGCGTTCATGCGGCACGGGCCCACGGCGTGGAACGGGGCCAAACGCCTGCAAGGCCGCGCCGATATCGAATTGACACCGCGCACGCGCGAATTCCTGCAAGCGCGGCGCATCCCGCACGAATTCGACAATTGGCGCGTGTTGTGTTCGCCGCTGCGCCGCTGCCGCGAAACGGCCGAGCTGCTGCGTCTCCAATTCGATCTCGAGCCGCGCTTGGTCGAGATGCATTGGGGAAAGTTCGAAGGCCGCACGATCGACGATATCCGCAATGAAATGGGCGATGCGTTCGTCGAGAACGAACAGCGCGGGCTGGATTTCACGCCGCCCGACGGCGAATCGCCGCGCATGGTGCAGGAACGCGTGCGGCCCTTATTGGCCGAACTCGCCGCCGACGGGCGGTCGACGCTGTGCGTCACGCATCGCGGCGTTTTCCGCGCGGTCTATGCGCTGGCGCGCGGCTGGGACATGAAAGGCGATCCGCCGGACAAGCTCGATCTTTATTCGATGCATGTCCTGGAACTCGCCAAAGACGGCCATCCGCGCATCGTCGATCTCAACCTCGCGCTGAAGCGGCGATGGCGAAAATCCTGATCCACGTCCAGCATCTGCTGGGCACGGGCCATGCGCGGCGCATGGCGGCAATCGCGAACGGATTGGCGCGAAGCGGCCACGACACGGTTCTGGCAAGCGGCGGCATGTCCTTGCGTCTCGACGTCGGCGCCGCGAAGCTGATCCAGCTTCCGGCGTGCCGCGCGCAAGATGCGACATTCAAGGTTTTGATCGACGCGAACGGCAATGCGGTCGATGAATCGTGGCGCGAAGCGCGCGCGCAAGCCACGCTCGATCTTTACGCCGCGCTCAAACCCGATCTGCTGATCGTCGAGCTCTATCCGCTGGGCCGTGCGTTGCTGCGCTTCGAACTCGAACCGCTGATCGCGCGCGCGGGCCGCATTCCCAAACTCGTATCGATCCGCGACGTGCCCCAGCGCCCCGCCGATTCCAAGATCGAATCGCGCTTGGCGGCGCTGGGCGATTTCGCCGCCGTGCTGGCGCATGGCGACGAAGGCTTTCTGCCCGCAACGCAAAGCTTCCCCGAATTGGCGCGGATCGGCAGCAAGCTGATCCATACGGGCTATATCGCCGGCACCGATCAAACGCCGTGCGGCCAAGACGAAATCGTCGTCTCGGTCGGCGGCGGGGCGGCCGGGGTGAAACTTCTCGATGCGAGTTTGAAACTCGCGGCGCGGCGCGCCCATGCGGGCGAACGCTGGCGCATTTTGACCGGCGAACAAGTGGCGACGATTTCCGCGCCGAATGCATTCGTCGCGGTCGAACGCAACCGGCCCGATTTTCTGGGTCTGCTGAAAGGCAGCCGCTTGTCGATCAGCCAAGCGGGCTACAACACGGCGATCGATTTGTTGCGCGCGCGCGTACCCGCGATCCTCGTGCCGTTCGCCGAGGGCAACGAGCGCGAACAGACAATCCGCGCCGAAGCGTTCGCGTTCGCCGGGCTGGCGACGATCGCCGACGAAGGCCGTTTGACGCCGGAGTCGCTCGATACCGCGATCGGCAACGCGAAATCACCACGACCGCACACGATCTCTTGCGAAGGGGTCGCCGCCACGGCCAGTATCGTTTCACGATGGCTATGACACCGCCCCCCGCCGACTGGGTCACGCTGTTCCGCGTGCTCGATGCCTATGGCACCGCCGGCCGCATGGCCGAGTTGTGGTGGCGCGACGACGACGCCACACAGCCCAGCAAGGCGCTCGACCGCTTGCGCGCGATTTCCGCCGCGACCGGCATCGTGCCGCTGATCGCGGTCATCCCCGCGCGCGCCACACCCGAACTCGCCGCGCTGACCGATCTGGTCGTTTGCCAGCATGGCTGGAACCACGACAATCACGCCCCCTTGGGCCAATCGAAGGCCGAGCTTGGCGCGCATCGTCCGTTGCCGGTGGTGATGGGCGAATTGGCGCGCGGTTGGCTGAAGCTTCGATCCTTGTTCTCCATTCCCTTGCCCATTCTGGTGCCGCCGCATAACCGCATCTCCAACGACGCCGCCGATCTGTTGGCGCAAGCGGGTTATCGCGGCTTGTCGACCTTCAACGCGCGCAAGAAAGCGCGGCCGGGCCTGGTGCAGATCAACACCCATTGCGACATCATGGATTGGCATACGCGTGCGTTCGGCGGTGAAGGCCTGGCCTTGGGTGCGCTGGTCGCGCATCTGACCGCGAAGCTGGACGGCAAAGCCGATCCGGAGGAGCCGACGGGGTTCCTGACCCATCATCTAGCGCATGACGAAGCGGCGTGGGACTTCACCGACGCCGCATTACGCCGCATCGCGGCGCACCCGGCCGTGAATTGGTGCCACCCCGCCGAGATTTTTTCGTGAACACGCTGCACTACCCCGCCAAGGCATTGGCCGGCGACTATGCGCGCGCAGGCATCGGAGTGTTGCTTACTTTGGTCCCGTCCATCGGCCTTGGCGAATGGTCGGTGGCGCATTGGTTCCTGCTGCCGCTGGCCACGCTTTTCGCCGGGTTCGGTTATAAAACCTGGCGGCGTGGTCGCCAATCCGTAACCTGGGATGCAATCGGTGTATCGCTTTCGGGACCGGGAGCGGCTAGGCTCGACTGGAACGATTTGCGGTCCTTCAAGCTCGCTTTTTTCTCGACGACGCGGGACCGCATGGGGGGTTGGATGCAGCTGAAGCTGTCCAGCGATGGCGCGCGAATCGACGCGGATTCCTCGGGTGCGGGATTCGCCGATTTGGTGTCGGCGGCGTATGCCGAGGCCGAACGCCATAGCGTTTCCGTCGATGCCGCCAGCCGCGAAAATCTCAAAGCGCTAGGAATTACGCGGTGAATCTTCTGGAAGTCCGCGATCTGGCGATCGACTTCCGCGTGCACGATACGCGGGTGAAGGCGGTCGACGGCGTGGATTTCCGCGTGCGGCCCGGCAGTACTGTCGCGGTCGTGGGCGAATCCGGTTCGGGCAAAACGGTCATCAGCCAGGCGCTGATGGGTATTCTGCCCAAGGCCGGCGGAATCGCGCGCGGACAGATGCTGTTTCGCGATGGCGATAAAACCACCGATCTCGCCAAGCTCGATCCCGACGGCGCCAAGTTCCGCGCGATCCGCGGCGGGCGTATTTCCATCGTGTTCCAGGAACCGATGACGTCGCTGTCGCCGCTACACACGGTCGGCGATCAGATTTCGGAAGCGGTGCGCCTGCATCGCACGCGCGACAAACAAGAATCACTCGACCTCGCCGAAGACATGCTCCGCCGGGTCGGCTTCCCCGATCCGGCCAAGGCGCTGCGCACCTATCCGTTCGAATTGTCGGGCGGCTTGCGCCAGCGCGCGATGATCGCGATGGCGCTGGTCTGCCGCCCGGCACTTTTGATCGCGGACGAGCCGACCACGGCGCTCGACGTGACGATCCAAGCGCAGATCCTGAAACTGCTGAAGGATCTGCAAGCCGATCTCGGCATGGCGATCCTGCTGATCACCCATGATCTGGGCGTGGTCGCGAACATGGCCGACGAAGTGGTCGTGATGTATCGCGGCCGGGTGATGGAAGCGGGCATGCGCGAGGATATTTTCCGCAAGCCCGAGCATCCTTATTTGAAGGCGCTGCTCGCCGCCGTCCCCCGCTTCGACATGAAGCCGGGCGAGAAGCTGATTCCGCTGCGCGAGATCAAATCCGATCTTGGCGAGATGGTGCGCCGCAAGGACAAGACCGGCGCGCCCAAGCCGCCGCTCGACGCCGCCGATCGCGCCACGCCGGTTTTGTCGGTGCGGCATTTGCGCAAAAGCTACGCGATCCGCAAATCCGGCATGTTCGGCAGCGGCGGCCAAGCGCAAAGCGTGCTGGCGGTTGACGATGTCAGCTTCGACGTGTTCCGCGGCGAGTGCTTAGGCCTGGTCGGCGAATCCGGCTGCGGCAAGACGACCGTGTCGAAAATGATCATGCGCGCGTTGACGCCGGATTCGGGCGACATCCTGTTCGAAGGCCGCGACGCGCGCAAATTCGAAGGCGCCGAGCTGTTCGATTATCGCCGCAAGGTCCAGTTCGTGTTCCAAGACCCGTTCGGCTCGCTGAACCCGCGCATGACGGTCAGCGATATCGTGTCGGAACCGCTGCTGATCCACGGCATCGGCGACGAGCGTTCGCGCCGTTCCACCGTGCGCGAATTGATGCGCGTGGTCGGGCTCGACGATCGCGCCCTCAACCGCTACCCGCATTCCTTCTCCGGCGGGCAGCGCCAGCGCATCGGGATCGCGCGCGCTTTGGCGCTGGGCCCGGAATTGATGCTGCTGGACGAGCCCGTCTCGGCGCTCGACGTGTCGATCCAAGCGCAGGTTTTGAATCTGCTGCAAGATCTCAAGAAGGCGCTCGGCCTCACCTACATTTTCGTCAGCCATAATCTGGCGGTGGTCGATTATATGGCCGACCGCATCGCCGTGATGTGCGCCGGGCGCTTGGTCGAAGTGGCGCCGCGCGAACGGTTGTTCCGCGAGCCGATCCATCCTTATACGCAAGCGCTGCTGACCGCCGTGCCCGAGCCCGATATCGACCGGCCGCTCGACCTTGCCGCGTTGATGGAAGGCCGCGCGTCGGTGCCGCGCTTGTGGCCCGCCCCGTTCACCGTCGACGGCCAAACCCCGGTGGGGCTGATCGATTTGGGCCATGGTCATTATGTGCGCGCCAGCCTTTCCGCCACGCCGGAAACGTTGCGCGCCCTTGCCCGCCCGCGGGAGGTCGTCGCATGAAGTTCAAAGCGCTGCATGTCGCCCTGCTGACCGCGTGGATGCTGATGCCGTCCGCGCGGGCCGCCGAGCTGATCGAAACGCCGAACCTGTCGCTGGATGTGATCGCCGGAAAACTGCCGTCGATCCATGACCGCCTGCCCGTGCATCCGCTGGTGACGGCGATCGACGATCCGGAATGGCAGCCGGGCAAGCATGGCGGCGAAATGCGCATGCTGATCGGCCGCACGCAGGATGTGCGCCTCGTCTCGGTCTACGGTTATTCGCGATTGGTCGGGCTCGACAAGAATCTCGAGCTCACGCCCGATATTCTGGAAAGCGTGGATGTCGATGGCGGGCGGCGCT